>CAZVMS010000245.1:0-16906 GCA_964628795.1 uncultured Haloferula sp.
ATTTGCTGCTCGGAGAGGGCAGGCATGCGGAACTGGGAACTGGCCATGCTGTTTTCTGCCCTTCCTGTCTGGAAATGTCCAGCATTTCCTCCCTAGGCTCTGGTTGTAACTGGGTTGCGCGTTTGCAAAAATCCGCCGTGCAAGGTGTGAACTGACAGGATTTTTTCATTCCGATATTGCTTTGGATTTGTTAAAGAAACCTCTGAAGTGTCGAAGTCCCGCAAGAAAGCCTGTTCTAAAGTCACCCGTCTGCAGGCGCAGACCCGGGTGATTCGGTTTTTTAACGGGGTGATTTTGTGCCTTTTCGGCCTGTCTCTTGGCCTGGTGGCGGTGGCCACCGCATTGCCTCAGAAGCGCAAGCTTAAGGAAAAAGAGATGGAGTATGCGAACATCATTGCTCGTGAGAGTGAGGTGGTTGCGCTCAAACAGGACAAGCAGGCGGCCTACGAGGCGCTGCGTGAAGATCCCGAGTATTTGGAAATCCTCGCTCGGGATCGTCTTCCTTTGTATCGGGATGGCGAGACAATCTACCGCATGGAAAGAAACCGCTGATGGAAGCCGATGTCGAGCAAGTGCTGATCGCGGAAGCGGTGATCGATAAGCGACTCGATGCGATGGCGTTGGAGATTCGTCACGACTTTCCGGGTGAGGTGATGGTGGTGATCGTGCTTTTGAAGGGAGCCTTTGTTTTCGCAGCCGATCTCCTGCGGCGCATTCCCCGGATGCTTGAGATCGAGTGTCTCAATGTGGCGAGTTATCACGGCGGCACCGAGAGCAGTGGCAAGGTGGACTTCTTGGATCATAAGCTTCCGGATATCAAGGGACGGAAAGTCCTCGTGCTGGATGATATTCTGGACACAGGTCGGACTTTACGGGCGGTGGTGGATCGCTTGCTTGAAGAGGGAGCATGCGAGGTGAAGACCGGGGTCCTCTTGAGAAAGGACAAGGAACTCGCCGAGAAGGTCGATGCCGATTACGTCGGCTTCACGATCGGAGACGAGTTTGTGATCGGATATGGCTTGGATTACAAAGGCCGCTACCGAAACCTACCATACCTCGGCACGCTGAAAAAGGAGGTGATTTAGATCCCACGAAGCGGCCTGAACGCGTGGCGAAGGCCGCAGTGAAGTGGGCACCGTGAAGTGGGCGGAATGGGCGCTTTGTTGGTGTCCGTGTTGTGTTGGCTGGATGGGGTGTGGGTTGGAAAGCGGCATCTGAAACGCGGGTGAGCTTGGTAATCAGGATCAAGCTGCCGCTTTTTTAGAATTCAATGATCCGATCCGAGTTTATGCTTGATTAAATTCGGTATTTAGCTAAATAAATACCCATGGATTTGCAGCAGCGGGCGATGGTATTCAAGGCCTTGGGGCATCCGGCGCGTTTGGCGATGGTGGAGCGCTTGGGTGGTGGGGAGTGCTGTGTGTGTATTCTAATGGAAATGGCGGAGTTGCGGAAACTCAGTGGGCCTACGATTTCGCAGCATCTACTGGTCTTAAAAAATGCCGGCATCGTCGCCGCTGAGAAGCGGGGGCAACGCGTCTACTACCGCCTGCTGATGCCCTGCGTTGCGAATATCTCGCTGTGTGTGAAGGAACTCGCCAACGCCTAGGAATCGTGAAAACACCAGCTGCCAAAGAGTCGAGTCCGTGTTGTTCAAGCGGATCGTCCAAGGCCTGCGGACCGACACCTGAGTCCGCGAAAGGCGGTGCTCCTAGAGGTGAACGAGAGGGGCGGGGGAGCCTGATGTGGTGGCTCATCGCCGTAGGTCTGGTGGCGTGGTGGCTGGTGTATCGTCATCTTGAGTCCGCTGCGGCGTGGTTCACGCACAGCTTGTGCGGATTGCCGCTCGAGTCCCATCTCGGGGCTGCCGTGGGGTTTTTCGTTTTCGAAACCCCGAAGGTTCTGATGCTGCTGACGCTGATCGTATTCGGAGTGGGTATTGTGCGTTCGTTTTTCTCACCGGAGCGCACTCGTCGCATTCTCTCTGGAAAAGGCGAATCCGCAGGTAACGTCTTGGCCGCATTGTTGGGGATCGTCACTCCCTTCTGCTCGTGCTCAGCGGTGCCCTTATTCATTGGGTTTGTGACTGCCGGTATTCCACTCGGTGTGACTTTCTCGTTTCTGATCGCGGCGCCGATGGTCAACGAGGTGGCGCTCGTTTTGTTGTTCGGCCTGTTCGGTTGGAAGGTCGCGGCGATCTATCTGGGCACTGGATTGGGCATTGCCATTCTCTGCGGTTGGATCATTGGCCGATTGAAGATGGAGAAACACGTCGAAGACTGGGTCTATCAGATCAAAGCAGGTGACGTCGGCCCGGACGAGGCTGTCGATGCCGCCGCGCGTGTCCGCTTGGGTCTGGAATCGGTGAAGGAGATTGTGGGAAAAGTCTGGATTTACGTGGTTCTGGGAATTGCGGTGGGCGCAGGCATCCACGGCTACGTGCCGGAGAACTTCATGGCATCCATCATGGGCAAGGGGGCGTGGTGGTCGGTGCCCCTGGCGGTCATCATTGGCGTTCCGATGTATTCGAACGCAGCGGGTATCATCCCGATCGTGCAGGCGCTGTTGGGCAAAGGCGCGGCGCTGGGAACGGTGCTGGCATTCATGATGTCGGTCATTGCTCTTTCTCTGCCGGAGGCCGTGATCCTCCGGAAGGTGCTCAAGCCGCGCCTGATTGCCGTGTTTTTCGGGGTCGTGGCCACCGGCATCATCCTCATCGGCTGCCTGTTCAATCTCATCATGTAACACTCGAACCTCAACCTAATCTCACACCCTATGAAAATTCAGATCCTCGGCACCGGATGTGCCAAATGCAACCAGCTCGCTACCGCCACTCAATCTGCCGCCGACCGACTTGGGCTCGACTACGAAATGGAGAAAGTCACCGACTTTATCCGTTTCGCAGAAATGGGCGTCATGGTCACCCCGGCGCTGGTCGTGGATGGAAAACTCAAAGTCGCGGGTAGAATTCCCTCAGACTCTGATCTTGAGGCGATGCTCCAATCCTAACAATCCAGCACCTCCATGATCGCGAAACAAATCATCCGCAGTGTCCTGCTCATCGTTGCTCTGGGCAGTCTCGCCATCTGGGCGAACCGCGAGTATCAAAAGACGGTGGCCGAGGAGGTCCCAGCGGCAGCTGAGAATCTGCCGACCTACAAGGGTAGTCAGGTCGTCATGACTTATTTCATCTCCGGCACGCGCTGCGAGTCTTGCCAGAAGATCGAAGCGCTGACCAAGGAGACTGCGGAGAAGGATTTTGGCGCTGAACTTGCCAGCGGTCAGCTTGTTTTCCGGGTGATCGATACGGGTGAGCCCGGTTACCGACATTATACGGACGACTATCAACTCACCTCGAAGACGGTGATTCTGAGCCATCGGGTAGACGGTCAGGAGATCGAGTGGGCGGACATGGCGAAGGTGTGGGACCTACTTGATAACGCACCGGGATTTCACAACTATCTCGGCACGCAGGTCCGTGCCTACCTCGGCTCGTGACCTCTAGCCTCATCCTTGGATCCGGGCTCTGGCTCGGCCTGCTCACCTCCGTGAGCCCGTGCCCGTTGGCGACGAATCTAGCGGCCACCGCTTATCTTTCGCGGCGCGTGGACTCACGGAAACGAGCGATTGCTGGGACGCTGGCCTACACGCTTGGGCGGGTCGCCGCCTATGTGGCAATCGCGGGATTGTTGGCCGCCGGCCTGGCCTCCGCGCCGGGTATTTCGCAGGGCTTGCAACGCTGGATGACTCCGCTACTCGGGCCGCTATTGATCCTCACTGCGATGGTGTTGTTAGGGTTGATTGAGTTGCCATTTCAATCTTCGTTCACCACTCAGGCCAACGCGGAAAAATGGGCGTCGCGTGGGTTGTTTGGCGAGTTAGTGCTCGGGTTCCTGTTCGCGCTTTCGTTCTGCCCTGTCTCGGCAGCCTTGTTTTTTGGAAGCCTGATGCCACTTGCGCTCGGCAGTGGTCAGATCGTGCTGCCGGTCACGCTTTATGGGGTCGGCACGGCGGCACCTGTGGCTGGCTTCGCGTTGGTCATGATCTTCAGCACGCGGGCGGCTTCACGGCTTGCGGGAGGCGTTTCCAAGGCACAGCCATGGATTCTTAAAAGCACGGGTGTTCTACTGCTTGGCACCGGGCTGTATCTCACCGCAAGGGACACCCTCGGGTTGCTTGGCGGCTGAAGTCGCCGCACCTTGGGGGGCTTAGTCGAGTCTTGGTGCGGTGTGTTCGCCGGCGCGGATCGCTTTCAGGCGGGCTTGGAGTTGCGTGACTTTTTCGGGGTTTTTGGCGGCGAGATTGTGGCGTTGGCCGATGTCTTCCTTGAGGTTGTAGAGGCCAACAGGTTGATCGTCGACGGGCGTTTCATGCTTTTTTAGCCAAGGTTTCGGGATGCTTTTCTGAGAGCCGGATTTGGCATCGATCAGCACCCAGTCACCCTGCCTTAAGGCGTAGATGTTTTTGAAGGTGTTGTGGACCATGGTGGTCCGCGGTGGCGCGGGTGATGGATCTTTTAGGTAGGGGAGGAAGTCGAAGGAGTCAGCGGCCGAATTACTAGGGAGTTCGTAGTTCACCTCGGAGGCGAGGGTGGCCATGATGTCGGTCTGGGAGATGAGGGCGTTGGAAACGCTTCCGGGTTTGATGAGGCTGGGCCATTTGATGATGAAGGGAACATGGTGGCCGCCTTCGTAGATGTCGCGTTTGGATCCGCGAAAAGGTTTCGAGGACCAGTGATCGTATTTTTCATCCCGTGGGTAGGCGTAGTGCTCGGGGCCGTTGTCGGCAGAGAAGATGACGATGGTGTTGTTGGATTTCCCGGCTTTATCCAACGCTTCGAGGATACGACCGCAGATGTGATCGGTCTGGTAGACGAAGTCGCCGTAGGCTCCGGCTTGGGATTTGCCGTCGAATTCATCGTTCGGGATGATCGGCGCGTGAGGTGAGGGGAAAGGGAAGTAGAGGAAGAAGGGCTGCTCGGAGTTCTTACGGGATTCGATCCAGGCGACGCCCTTATCGGCGAGGGTGGGAAGGACTTGATAGAAATCCCAGTCGGAAAGGGCGGGGCCGGGTCGGGCTTCCCAACTGCCTTCCTTGGTGGTGGCTTGGTGCTGCCCAGGAAGAAAGGTGGCATTGGGAGCGCGTGTAACCTTGTCGTCTTCGATCCAGCAGTAGGGCGGGAAGTTGATGACGGTGTCACCGAAATAGTGATCGAAGCCGCGGTCGAGCGGACCGCCGGGGATGGGCTTGGACCAATCGAAATCCTCGTGGCCCCAAATCTGGGTTTTCCTCCCCCATGGTTCGCCAGTGGAGGTCTTGGCATGGGGAAGTTTGATGGCGTTCCAGTCCCAGCCGAGGTGCCACTTGCCGATACAAGCGGTGGTATAACCCTTTTCTTTTAGCATGGCGGACAGGGTGAGTTGGCCGGGTTTGAAGACGGTGCTGCCCATGGCGTTGACGATGCCATGAAAGTCGCGCCAATGATGGCGGCCAGTTAGGAGGGCGTAGCGGGAAGGGGTGCAGATACCGGATGATGAGTGGCCATCGGTGAAGCGCATGCCTTCTGCAGCGAGTCGATCGAGGTTTGGGGTCGGGATCTTGGAGTCGGGGTTGTTCGCTCCGAGGTCTCCGTAGCCCATGTCGTCGGCGTAAAGGATGACGATGTTTGGCTGGGCGGCGTGGAGCAGGGGGGCGGCGAGAAGAGCAAGAAAGAGTGTGCGCATGGGAGAGGTTTCTACTGTTGGGAGTCGCTGGAGTTTAAAGGATGATTGCATCGATGACAGGTTCCTCGGGTGTTTTGAGGTGAGGAGGCACTTTTATGGAGGAGGAAAGCCATGGATTGACCGCTGCTGCTCTGGATCCCGAGCGGACTGGCTTTTTCTGCTTCATGATGGTTCTCCCTCTTCTCTGGGTGCAGTTCATGGTGCCGGAGACCAAGGGGCGCACACTTGAGGAACTGGAGAAAACGATGATGAAATGGACGGTGCTAGATCAGGTGAGCGCCGCGTGATGGACGTGAGGCGAAGATGTCGGGTTTGATGCCGGTGGCGGCTTCGTAATCGGCGGCGAGGGTCGCGGCGATCGCTCCGGCTTTGCCGGATTCGCAAAGGGTGACCGTGGATCCGCCGAAACCACCACCTGTCATGCGGGCACCGATGACGCCGCCTGGGCGACCAATCTTGTGGGTGATTTCCACCATGATATCGAGTTCCTTGCAAGACACCTCGAAGTCGTGGTGGAGAGATGCGTGGCTTGCGGCCATCAATGGGCCGAGTGCTTCGAAGTCGTTCGATGAAAGTGCTTTCGCGGCAGAGATGGTGCGTGCGATTTCACCGACGACGTGGCGGGCGCGGCGGTTGACGGGGTCACCAAGTTCATCCCAGACGGCTTCGACGTCGGTCATCGTGACATCACGCCAAGACTTTTTGCCAATGATGGCAAGGCCATCTTCGGTGTTCTTGCGGCGGGCGGCGTAGCCTCCATCGGAGAGCTCGTGGCTGACCTTGGTGTTGGAAACGAGAATCGTGAGATCCGGGTTTTCAAAAGGAACGAGGTCGGGTTCGCCGGTCTGGCAATCGATCAGGACAAGGCGGTTTGCTTGACCGAAGGCGGAAGCGAATTGGTCCATGATGCCGCAGGGCACGTTGGCGAAATCGTGCTCGGCTTTTTGACAGAGGAGACCCTTTTCTCGGGTTTCGAGAACGGTGTCGAGAAGGCCTTCAAGCAGGGTCGCCATCGCGCACTCAAGAGCAGCCGATGAAGAAAGGCCGGCACCGACGGGAACGGAGGAGACAATGAAGGCATCGAAGCCGGGAATTTGGTGACCGCGGTCCTGGAAGCCGCGGATGACGCCACGGATGTAGTTCGCCCACTTTGGTAGACCGGGCTCCTTGCGCTTGTTCAGATCGAGTGTGACGGGTTCGTCAAAGGTGGTGCCGATGCGTCCTTCGCGTGTGTCATTACTCGCTGCCGCGATGACGACGTAACGGTCGATCGCGAAGGGTAGGACAAAGCCGTCGCAGTAGTCGATGTGTTCACCGATCAAGTTGACCCGTCCAGGTGCGGCTGCGGTCACTGTGGCTTTCGACTGGAAGGTTTCTCTGAGCAGGGTGGCGGCGTCTGTCGCGAGGTCGGCGAGTGGTGTATTCAGTTGCAACGACATGTTGTTATGGGGCTGGTGGACGAAAAATCAATTCGATGGGGAAGGAGAAGGCGGAGCATCAGCCTCGGGACGCCGAGGGACCTGTCTGGGAATCTGTCTGGGAATCTGTCTTGGAATCGGACTCGAAGGACGGGCAGGAGGTTTTGCGGCGATTTCGCTGCTGAGCAGGAAGGACCACTGGTAGCGGCCTTTTGGTTTGATCCGGTAAATCTCAAGTGGCTTCTGGCCCCATGAGTTGGTTCCGCCGAGACCCATGTTTTGGTGGTCGATTCTCAGCGTGATTTCAGCCTGATCGACGAGATCAATGCCGTGTCGGGCGAGTTCGAGATCGAGTGGCTTGCAAGGAATGGCCGCGATGTCGAGAAGCGAGTCTCCGGTGGCATCGATGCGGAGGCCTGCTCCTCCCATCGGTGAGGTGAAAGTCGCCCAGCGAACTTCCGTTCGGATGCCGGCTTCTTGAGGATCGAGATATCGATTGAAGAGTGAGGGGACGAAGCCTGAATGAACAGCGGTCCAGGCACCACTACGGCGGTCATCGTAGTTCTCGTGGGGGCCCTTTCCGAACCACTTCCAGATGAGGTTTCCTGAGCGGATGCCGCAACGCATGCCGATGCGGGGAATAATCGGGAGGTTATCGCCCTTTGGTTCAAAGGTGGATTCAACGGCGATCTGCCCGGAGGGGTGAAAGGTCCATTTGACCGAACCGGTGCTCGAGCCTGCCGGGAAGCGGAGTGAGGAGGTAACATCGATGGTTGCGCCATTCTTGGTGGCGCGAACCGAAGTCGCTTTGGCGTTGGCACCGGCGGTTCGCCAGATCTTCAAAGCCCGTTGGAAACCGGCACCTTCGTCGTTGTTGGTCATTGGTCTCCAGAAGTCGAATTGCATCGGAGAGACAATCAGTGGCTCTGCTCCAGAATTCCAAGTGCTAAGCATTCCGGTGGCTTTATCGACGGTGGCGTTGAAGGTTTTGTGTTCCAGTTTGATGCGGTCGTTGGTCTCCGTAACAGCGATCTCTCCTTCGCCAGCCTTTGCTGACGGTGGGGTGCGTTTGCCCCAGGGAAGTTCGATCTCATCCCAGGCCACGGGGTATCGGGCAGGATGCCACTCGGTCTTGTCCTTTTGATCAAAGCGCACACGCATAAGGTAGGCCGAGCCTGAATCCGGGTTCACTTTAGTTGGGATCGTGACGGTTTGCCTCTGCTGGGGCGCAATGGCTGGCATGTTGAGATCGCCCTGCGCGACCTCCTCGTCGTCCTTGAGCAGTTTCCATGATCCCTTGAAATCATTCAGAGGTTTAAAAAAGCGCTCATTGAAGATACTGAGTTTGAGATCGGGTCCGGTGAGATCGACGGCAGAAACATGGATGTCCTGATAGACCTTTTTCACTTCGTCGAACTGTGGGCCCGGAAGGAGGCTCGGCAGTACGATGCCGTTCAGGCAGAAGGAGCTCTGGTTCGGGCGGTCGTTGAAGTCGCCGCCATAGGCGAAGTAGGGACGTTCCTTTGGTTTCTGGGCATTCTTGGTGAAGTCGAGTTCCAGGACAGGAGCAGGGTGGGCGGCGGTCTCAGCGGTGGCATTGAATGCCGCGGCGTACACGGCGATCTGGCGGATTGATCCATCAAAGCGGCGGGTGGGTTCGTCGGTGTTGAGTCCTACGGCAAAAGCGTGTTCATTGTGATGGATCTTTCCGCTTGCTGGTTTGGATGCGGCCTTCTTGCCGTTGATATAGATGACGATTTCCTCGCCATCGTAACTTCCGGCGACGTGGTGAAATTCCGAGCGCCAGTTGTCAGGCAGCGAGGCGCTTACGGTTTGCCAAGTGTCGGTGTAGATCAAGAACTCGAGGCGCGTGCCTGAGGCGTCGATCTTGAGTGAGTAGGCCGTGTTGCCCTTGGTGAGAATCGGGTAGCCGTCTGAGGCGTTGCGGTTGTTGTCGCCACCGCCTGTGTTCTTGCTGCCGCCGAAGTTTCCACGTAGGATGGCGCTCAGTGTCAGGGGGCCGTCAAGTTGGAGCTTTTCGCTGGTTTCAACAACCAGTCCGCCACCGAAAAGACCCTCCTCTGGGGAAAGGGAGCCCATCAGGGTGGTGGTGAGTTTATTGGATGACTGATCCTCAACCGTATTGGAGGCATGTTTGGTGGTGAAGATGCCTTGGTCCTTCCAGTCCCAGATGAAGCCGCCTTGCAGAAGCTTTTCGGAACGGAACAACTCCCAGTAGTCGGCGAGGTTTCCAGACGAGTTGCCCATGGCGTGACTGTATTCGCACTGGATCATGGGGCGCTGCTGATCGGCTGGCTTCTTCTCTTCCTGTCTTGCGTAATTGCGTGATTTATCGATCGGCGAATACATCGGCACGAAGAGATCGACGTGCGGTCGTTTGCCAGCTTGTTCGTAATGAACGGGGCGGGATGGGTCTCGTTCGCGAAGATACTTCGACAGCTCGCGGAAGTTGATGCCGTCGCCGGATTCATTGCCCATCGACCACATGATGACGCAGGGGTGGTTCTTGTCGCGTTCGACGCAGTTCTTCATCCGGTCCATATGCGCAGGGCCCCAGGCGGGATCCTTGGCGATGGAATTGGCATCCGCTCCCAAGCCCATGCCGTGGGATTCGATGTTGGCTTCATCGACGACGTAGAACCCGAGTTCGTCACAGAGTTCGAGGAAACGGGGATCGTTCGGGTAGTGCGAGCAGCGCACGGCGTTGATGTTGCCGCGCTTCATTTGGAGCAGGTCGTCGAGCATATCCTTCTCGGTGACATAGTGGCCGGTCGCCGGGTGGTGATCGTGACGATTGACGCCCTTGATGAGGATGGGCTTTCCGTTGTGAAGGAAGTTGCCGTGCTTGATTTCATTGCGCCGGAAGCCGGTCTTGCCTGAATGGACGGCGATCGTTCTTCCGGTGCTGTCGCTCAGGGTCAAGACGTAGGTGTAAAGGGTCGGGATTTCAGCAGACCAAGCGGACACTCCCGGTAGATCGGGGAGGGAGAGGGTCAGTGCTGGGCTTGAGATATCAGTCGAGCCTTGACTGACTTTCTTTCCGGATGAGTCGAGGAGTTCAAAGCTGAGTCGACCTGCGGCATCTTTTCCGGACAAGTCGCGGAGATGAGCTTCGATTTCTAAAGTGCCGGTCGTGTAATCATCGGCGAGCCCGGCTTTGATCCAGAAATCGCGAAGTTGAAGAGGGGCTGAGGACCACAAATAGACGTCTCGGAAAATGCCGCTGAGGCGCCACATGTCCTGGTCTTCAAGGTAGGAGCCGTCGGAGTGCTGATAGACTTCTAGCGCCATCAAGTTTTCGCCGTCCTTAAGGTATTTGGTAATCTCGAACTCTGCCTGCGTGCGGGAGTCCTGCGAGTAGCCGACTTTCTGACCATTGACCCAGAGGTAGAACGCGGAATCGACGCCGCCGAAGTTAATGAAGGTATGGCGGTCCTTCCAATCGGATGGGATGGTGAAGATGCGTCGGTAGCTGCCGATGGGATTACGATCGGCTTCCGGGAAATTCGTGAAGTGGCCCGGAGGTGTACCCATCACCATCGGTGGGTTTTTTTTGAAAGGATACTCCGAGTTGGTGTAAATCGGGACTCCATAGCCGTGGATCTGCCAATTGGAAGGGACAGGGATACTTTCCCATCCGGAGGCATCGAAGTCGGGTTTGTAGAAATCGACCGGTCGAACTGAAGGATTGCCACTGTAGTGGAATTTCCAAGGGCCGTCGTAGTCAGCGGTCCCGGCCGGAACTCGGACCATGAGCGGGCCTTCCGGACGGTGATTGAGCGACTGGAACCACGGGGACTCGGACCGTTTCTTTGAAATGGCGGATTCGCGGTCGGGGAAGGGGACGCTGGTTACGCGTGGGGCCTCCTTGTTGATCCGGAAAACAGCAGGATTTTGCCAATCGAGGGATTCACCACAGGCGAGGCCGCAGAGTAGCAGGGCGATAGCAGGAAAAGTCGGTGGAGTCATGAGTTCGTCTGATCGCGCTCAAACTGAAGGGTTGAGTAGGCTTGGGAAAGGGAAAATCGGCTCGGCATGAGTAGATTCGTGAGCTTGAAGGGTGTGTCCGACAGGCCGCTCCTGGCATCTGGATGTCAAATCGAACTTGATCGTTGGTGGGGATCAGAAAAGCTGCGCGCGTGGACGGCGCTCTGGATGGCATGAGATACGAGGAACTGTGCGAGATGCTCGCAGCAGACGGGGTGAACCGTAATCACGCCTTGCCGCTTTTCCGCTGGCTCCAGCGGGATATCGAGAAAGACATGCGGCCGCCGCTGCGGCGCTGGATTGATGCATGGGACGGCGAGCTTCGGACGGTGGTCGAGCGGGTGGCAGAGACGCCGAGTGGTGATGGCTGGACGAACAAGTTTCTTCTACGTCTGTCCGATGGGGCGGAAGTCGAAGCGGTGCTGATGGGTTTTCCGGGGCGCTTTACTGCGTGCCTGAGCACGCAGGTCGGTTGCGCGATGGGCTGTGTGTTTTGTGCAACGGGACAGATGGGCTTTTCCCGCCACCTGACGGCTGGTGAAATCGTGGCTCAGGCTCGACACGTCGCGGCGGAGGTGGAAGCCAAGCACGGCGAGAAGATCCGTAACCTGGTGATGATGGGGATGGGCGAGCCGCTGCATAACTTTGACGAAACCATGCGTGCGCTTGATATTCTAACCGACACGCGCGGGTTGGGAATAGGTGCCACCAAGGTGACCGTCAGCACGGTGGGGCATATTCCGGGGATTCTGAAACTGGCGCATCACCCGCAGAAGTACTCGCTCGCAGTGAGTCTTCACGGCGCGACCGACGAGGAACGGGGGAAGCTCATTCCTGTGAACAGGCGTTGGCCGCTCGCCGATTTGATGGCGGCTTGCCGCGAATACACCGAGATTAAAGGGCTGGAGGTATTCATTGCGTGGACACTGATTGGCGGGGTGAATGACAGTTTGGAACAGGCGCGGAAGTTGGCGGATCTTTTGAAAGGAATGACCGTGCACGTAAACCTGATTCCCCTGAATCCCACCGACGGCTACGGCGGAGCGGCACCGGAGTGGGACAAGGTGGAGGCTTTCCAAAAAGTGCTGCTCGATTCAGGATTGCCGGTCACGGTGAGACAGCGGCGCGGGATTGATGTGGGTGCGGGCTGTGGGCAGTTGAGCACGGCGAAGAAGCGTCAGGCTTCGGAAGTGTAGGTTTGAATCTATTCACCGGCAAGACGTCGAGGCGGCGGGTTTCTATCGCTTTCAGTGATGAAAAGAGTCGCAACAGAGATATTTGCTGGATTGGTGAACAAACCTGCTACGTTGGC
Organism: uncultured Haloferula sp.; assembly: GCA_964628795.1. Lineage (GTDB taxonomy): Bacteria > Verrucomicrobiota > Verrucomicrobiia > Verrucomicrobiales > Akkermansiaceae > Haloferula. Next base: position 12,462 of record CAZVMS010000245.1, read on the forward strand.
AGAAGGTGATCGCTTGAACTCGCGCCGAAGATGCGCGATCAATTGCCTGTGGAAACGGTGCGAATCGACAAGTGGCTTTGGGCGGTGCGTTTGTTCAAAACGCGATCGCTTGCTGGGCAGGCGTGTGAGAGTGGTCGGATCAAATCGAATGGTCGAATCCTGAAACCAGCGAGCCCGATCCGGGGTGGGGAGTTGATTGAACTACCTTTTCAAGAAGGTCCGGGCACGCGGGTGGTGCGGGTTTTGGGTTTGATTGATCGGCGCGTCGGCGCGGCGGATGCGCGTGAGAATTGTGAAGAGCTAACGCCGGATGATGTGATTGAAGTTCGCCGCTTGTGGGCGCTGGATCGATCCCGGCGGAAAGAAGGTTCGCAAGGACGTCCGACGAAGAAGGATCGGCGCGATATCGAGCGTCATCGCTTTTTCGAATGAGCTCTGCCGAGCTACAGAAAGGCGGATTTAGCCCATAAGACTATCCACCAGCGCGTGCCATTCGTCTTCCAGTGAGGCGTCGGCTGCAGGCGCGGGCTTGCCTGCCCGCGAATACCAGTAACAAGCATTGCCATAGTCGCCTTCTTGTCGATGAAGCCAGGCATGGATCCATGAACCGGCAGAGCCGGGAATTTCCTGACAAAGATCGTGAGCCTCATGCCACTGACCTTTTCGGGCGAGCCACATGGCCTTGAGTTCTGGTGAGATTCCGGAGGGGGCCTTGGTATCGTTATCGGCCGACTGGGCGAGTTTTTCCGCGTTCATGGGCTAAAACCACTGGCAAAGATCCGGCTTCGCGTCTTGATTAGAACACGTCATGAAAAAATCCATCGTAATCCTTCTGCTGTCTTTCGCTTCCGTCTTTGCTGGAGAGCTTCCCGAACTGCTCGAAAAGCCATGGACGGCATGGTACACCGGATATGAAGGGAAAAGGTTCCATTTTGGTGTCGATCCGGATGGAAATGCCTCTCTGATCCCATTGGATGGAAAGAGCAAAAGTCGTGTTTCTCAGCACTGCTGGATTTCCATCAAGCCGGTGATTTTAGAAACAACCCCCGACGGCAGGGACGTCGTCAAGAAGCCGCTTGAGGACGGCTGGGAGGCTTTAACCCCTGAGTCGAATGATGCAGCGAAGGTTTCATTCCGTGGCACGGTGACGGGTGGAGCCAAGTTTGAGGCACATTTTGAAGTCGACGGCGACGAGCTCTACTGCAGTGGCTACCTAATCGATAAAGGCGAGCTGACAAAGAATCCGATTCGCTTTGCGGTTCAGGTGACCGTGCCGAATGCCTACCGACACACGAAAGATGAAGAGGATTTGCAGGAGAAGACCAAGGGAGATCGCTTTGATTTTGTCATGTCCAACAAGAAGAAGGCCAAATTCAAGGGGGACGAACCAGAGAATGTCGTGGCCAAGGAATGCGAGGCGATCCGGTGGGTGAAGGCAGACATCAGTTATTACAAGGGTGCCAAGATGGAGTTCGATGCTGGCGACATCGGTTTGTTCGAGATTGCCGCTCCCAAAAGCGACCCTATTGCTCAGGGGTTCACACTCGTCTGGACACCAGATCCGGCAAAGAATGCGAACGGTCAGGCGAAGATGATGGTGGAGTATAAGTGACTTCTTCTGGCTCGATGGTTTTAGGCTTTTGAAAAATATCTTCAATTCACTAAAAAAACATTGCTTGAGTTTATCTGGTAGTCGTAACAGCTTGGGGCATGGCCAGTAAGAAAAGCAAAAAAGGCAAGCGCTACACCGATGAAGAGAAGCAAGAGATCGTTAACTTCGTTAACGATTACAATGCGGCTAACGGACGTGGTGGCGCAGCCAACGCATCGAAGAAGTTTGGAGTAAGCCAATTGACCGTCGGGGCATGGCTCAAGGGCAAGGGTGCTGCCAAGAGCAGCGCTCCCAATGCCACTGCGGCTCCCATGGCAACTAAGGGTGCCCGCCGTGGTCGTCCTCCAGGTAGCAAGGGTGTTGCCAAGGCAGCAGCTGTTACTGTCGACGGTGATCGCTCGAGTGTGCTTGCAGCACTGTCGCAAGCAGACAAGGAGATCGCCGCGAAGCGTAAGGAGCTTGTTGCTCTGGAAGCCCAGTTCGAGATGCTCAAGGCAAGCCTCTAATCATTATTTCAATCGCCGCTGCGGGACCTATCGTCCTGCGGCGGCTTTTTTGTGCCCTGATGGCATGTGCGCGGGGTTGCAAGCGGCGAGTGGATCGATAGGGTCCGCCCCCACATGAAGATTACCCAAATACTCACCCATCCGGGTGGTGCGCATAAGGACGAGTTTCTTGCCTGCTGTGTGCTGGCGGCGGTTCACGGATGCGAGATTCTACGCAGGGAACCGGAGCCGTCCGATTTAGATGATGTCTCCGTGGCGGTCGTGGATGTGGGAGGAAAGCATGATCCGTCACGCTCGAATTTTGATCATCATCAATTCCCAAGGGACCATGAGCCGATCTGTGCGCTGAGTTTGGTGCTGATGGATCTTGGCATTTACGAAGACGCGAAGAGTTTCTGCGAGTGGCTGGAAACGGTTGAGCGCTTTGATGTCACAGGGCCGATTTCGACGGCGAAGTGGTTGGGAGTGGAGCGTGCGACGCTTTCTCGCCTGATTTCTCCGATCGATATCACAGTGCTTCGGCGATTTGCGAAATCATCAAGTCTTCAGGCCGGCGAGCCACTCTATGAAGTGATGCGATGGGTGGGAGAGGACTTGTTGGATTTCGTAAGGGCGCTGCGTGAGAGGCTGGAATGCGTGGCGGAGAATGCCTCGATTTGGGAAGTTGATGGTCTTAAAGTCTTGTTCATGCCTCGAACTGATCCGATGCCGGAGGAAGCTTCGGCAGGACTCGGGCGTTATCTGGAGTCGATCGGCATGAGTGAGGAAGTCGCGGGAATGGTCTATCCGGATCGTCGTGGGACGGGTTATGGACTCTCTCGCCACAATGACGACCCACGCTTTGACTTCACTCGAATCGAATCCCAGGATGATGTGCATTTTGCCCATGCTCGAGGATTTGTGGCCAAGACATCGTCCAGCGATGAAGCGCGATTGCGCGAGTTGCTTGCTCTGGCGCAGGTTTGATCAGTGATCAATCGACTTTGGTTAGCTGGAGAATCTTCTTGGGGTCCCAGAGCAATTGCTCCTGCAGCTCGCCATCGTCTGTTAGCGCAGCCAGAGTGGCAAGCACGAGTGAGGCGCAGCCCTTCGGTGTGGGGTGAAGTCGGTCGGCTTGTAATAACTCACGGGTCGCTCCAATAATTGCTGCCGCATCATTCTGATGAAACAACGCCGCGAGAAACGACGACTGGAAGAATTGAAGAAGGTGGCCTGACTTCGGACACCTGACACCGCAATAGAAATAATAGACCTGCCCGTCACGCTGCGCAGGCTAGGTCGGAAGTGATGGCGGTGCTGCTGGCCGGAAAGATCGGGAGTTGGATCTGCGGCACGCCGTCAGTGTGAGCCTGTTTGGCGAAAGTGCCAGCACTGGATCATCCCGTTTCCTCGCTATTGCACGGAACTTCGCATGATCGGGGGGGGCTCAGGATGTCTGTGGCTCAATTGATTAGACGGCACTTTGAAGAACTCGACGGCTTTCGCGAAATCGTCGCAGGGCGACCGGTGGCAATCCGGATCGGAGCGGCTGCAAGCATTCTGGAGTGGATGCTCATCCCCAAGCTTGCGGCGTGCCGGGAAGCGTTGGGTGAAGGTGATTCCAATCGATCAACTAGCTGAACGCCCCATGGCTGTAGGACCACGCCACCGCTCTGCCCGCAAACAAAAACGTCCGGGCACACGCGCTGCTGAAGTCGTAGCTCTTTCCTCCAAGCTTCAAGAGTTCGGGCGATTTGGAGATTCTTGGCATGATCATGCTTCTTGGAGAAACGCGCAAAAGGCTCTCCGTGTCGAATCCGCTAGTTCTAGCACGCTTGTCAACACCCCCCTCTCACAGTTTTTAAAAACTAGAATATCATGAGTGCGCTTGACAGCTATGAAAGAGTGCACGCTGCACCTATGACTACCGTTCCGAATCATTAACCTATGCCTAAAATCGCCATACTATCCGACATCCACGCGAATCTCCCCGCCTTCAAGGCCGTCCTCAAGGAAGTCCTTGCGAGTGGCGCGGAACAAATCGCCGTCCTCGGCGACATCGTCGGATACGGAGCCTCGCCCGCCGAATGCGTCGAGCTCTGCCGCAAACTCCAAGCCACCGCCGTCATGGGAAACCACGATGTCGATATGCAACAATACCTCAAAGGCCGCCGCCCTACGGAACCCAACTGGAAAAAATCCGACTTCACCGCCGGCCTCGTCCACTCCGCCGCATCCCTCAAGGCCGAGCAAACCGCATGGCTCGCCATACTTCCCTACGCTAAGCTTATCGAAGGTGCCGCCATCGCCCACGCCAACCTCGATGATCCCGAGTGCTTTGACTACAT
>CAZVMS010000246.1:0-19062 GCA_964628795.1 uncultured Haloferula sp.
GGCTGCTTCATCACCAAGCTGGTCCGGCATGCAGAAGACGTAGCCATCATCAGTGTCGGCAAGCACCGTCGATGGCACCGAGCCGGTGGTCCGCATCATGTGCAAGGCGTAGTCCTCCGCCTGAGCCGCCAGTCTTTCCAGCCGCTCCGGGTCGCTTTGTTTTCGGCTTCGCTTCACGGGCACCACGCTATCTCCCGTCCTGAGCCGATGACCAGCGAATCCCAACCGTGCTTGCGTCTGAGTTCGCACGTTGCCGGCCTCGCCCCGGCGTTCCACGCCGCCCACGCCGCATGCCATTTTCTCCCGAAGCCCAGCAGCTCATCGAGCAAGTCGAACAGACCTCCGGCCTCCCGGTGCACGTCGTCGAGGAGCCGAGCATGAGGATGCGCGCCACGGTGGTAGCAGCACGAGGCGGAGCACCGGCCCACCTGATCCGCTTCAAGCCAGGCATCCTCAATCCCGACTACCTTGTCGCCAGTCAGCTCCTGTTCCTACTACGCCGACTTGCCCTTCCTCCAGCCGAACGCTGGGACCTTGCAGGCACTCCGTCCGAACAGGATGTCGCCATCAAGGTCCTCGGCCTCGGCGTCTTCCCCGTCGACTTCGCCCGCAACATGGTCGGGCAGGTGTCCAACCAAATGCGCAGCTTCCCCGTGGGCTTCCGGGTGGACACTTCGATGCTCACCCGTGGTTCATCGGAGTGAGCCGTGCACGGCAGTTGCTGGCGGTGATTGAAAGAACCGAGATACCCGACGACAAAGGCCGACCTTAGCAGAACCTTACCACACGGTAACATTTTGAGACATTCACCGACCTCTGCCCTTCCTTAAGTTTCCCACGTTCCATGCGGGACAAGCGGCCACCCATCCCTTTAGCCTCTCCCGCGTGACGGTATCCTTTCCCATCGATGATCTCCGCAAGTCCGTTCCTGAGGCAATCACCCTCGAGGGTTTGACCGGGGATGAATTGGTCGCGGCCCTGCGCCAAGTGCTCGGGAAGCTTGCCGAAGGTGCAGTCGTCACCGTGGATGCCGGAATCGTCACCCTCGACTTCGGCGAACTACCCTCTACCCAGATCGCCGAGGCCGAACGCCTCTACCCCAAAGCCGTCGCCCGCGCAGCCAAGGGCGAGTTTTCCAAGGCCGCCTCCATCTACAGGCGGGTGCTCGAACTCGATCCCTCCCGTCAAGATGCCCGCAGGGAGCTGGCCATGGTGCTACTTGAGGTCGGCAAGGCAGACGAGGCAGTCGACGCGCTGCTCGATGTCCTCAAAACCGACCCCCGGGATTCCCAAGCTCTGGTGATCCTCGGAAACCACTACGCCCGGCAGGACGCCCAGCGTGACACAGCACTCAAGCTCATCCGCCGAGCCGGCGAACTCGCCCCAGACGACGCCACCGTCCACAACAGCCTCGGCGGGCTCCTGCTTGAAGGAGACGAACCCGACAAAGCGATCGCGGAGTTCAACCAAGCCATCCATCTCGATCCCAAGTTTGCCAATGCCTACTACGGCCGCTCAATGGTCGAAATGAATGCCTCCCGCTGGTCGGAGGCCCGCGACTCCCTCCAGGCCATGTTCGAGAACGGCAACCTTCAGGAAAGCCGCCTGGGCCGCATGGTCGAAGCCGCCCGGGACAATTACCTCAAGATCACCAACATCATCGCCAATGACCGGGCCAGCGAATCGTTCAAGGCATCCCAGAGACTCAAGGCCGAGGCCGAAGCCACCTCAGGCTTCCCGATCACCGTCAGCGAGAAGGCACTTGGCGGCACCCTCTGCGCTCTGACCAAGACCGCATGGAACTACGACAGCGACCGCCACGTCATCGAACTCAGCGAGCGACTCCCGGCAGAGATGGTCAAACATCATGTCATCGCCCACGAAGCCTGGCACCTCATCCTCGCCGGTCAGGCACGCGCCGCCGGCACCAACCGCTTTTTCGCCTCCACCCCCGAACAGATCACCAACGCCGTCGAGTCCATGCGCCCCGAGATTCGACGGATCGCCCGCAAAGGTCGCTACGATGAAAGCAAGCTCGCCGAAATGGTCGGGAGAGTGACGCAGGATGGCCTTTCGCTGATCTTCAACGGCCCGCTTGACATCGTCATCGAAAAGCGGATTGCCGACGTGGAGCCGCTGCGTGAGGCTCAGTTCTGCTCGCTGGTCCTACAGGCCCACAACGCCGCCTCCATGGGCCTAAAGCCTGAGAACCGCGCGATCATCCCATCACCCCTGCTCAAGCTCAACGATGTGCTCAATGCCGCGGCGGCTGTATTCCTCGACCGACTGACCCGGGGTGCCACCGACTTCGCCTCCCTCTACGCTCCCACCAAATCCCTCAAGCTCGCTCAGGAAGTCGCATCCCTAGCCTACGAGTTTCACGGCAAACCCGGTAGCGAGTATGACCTTGTGGATCACGTCGCCGGACTCCTCCGAGTTGGTGACTGGTATCACTGGAGGCCTGACACCGGAAACAGCTCACGACCCGCCGTATCCGCCGCCCCGGTCACCGGCGGAGTCACTGATTCACTTGGCCTCAAAGCACGCTCGGCCGATGCCGTCCCGCTCCTGCTCGCGGCCTTGCGGAGATTCGATCAAATGGACGACGCCCGCATCCTCGACCTGATCCACGAGGTTGGCACACTCGCCGAGACCGGGATCAGCTACACCGACGACTCTCAGCGACACTCACTGAAGACACTCCCCGGCGAAACCTTTACCGGACTTGGCCTGATGTGCCTGCTCTACGCGGGAGTCCGCCGCACCCTGCCTGCCGAAGCAGAGACCGGCATGGACTTGAACGACGAGTTCGCCACCGCCCTCGAACTCTACCACGCCGACCGGAATCCCTGATCGACGGAGAGACGGTCAGAACCAAAGCCCTTGACCCAATCACGATGACCTCCGCCAACCACAGCGATCCGATCATCGTCGTCTTCAGCAAGGCGCAGATCCGAAACCTCAAGTTCGCCCATTTCCTGAAACTCTACGGCATGGAATCCCTGCCCGAAGGTCCGGAACTTGCCGCGCTGATGGGTCGCTTCCAATTCCTCGTCCACGGTTACGACGACGATCCCGCCGAACTCTACGGCATCCCGGAGGTACGGAAATTCTACCAACGCTTCTATCGAGTCTGGCCCTACTGGTTCTACTTCTGCGACCTCCGCGCCGAGACATTCACGATGATGACCCTTTGCCTGCTGCCAAACCTTAGCAGCGTCAAACGCTTCGGTGAGCCACTTACCTGCGTCGAGTGCAACCCGCTTGAGATCATCGCCTTCATCCAGAAGAACTTTGGCCCGCTCAACCTCATGATGGAGCGTGCCGGGATGTCGGAGCAGGCGATCTACGAGCGGACCCGGGACGTCTTCCTCCACTATCGCCTCCCCTTCGATGCCCCGCCGCCGGAGGATGATGAATGAGAGAGGCTATCGCCCACATCAAGAGCCCGCATCGGCTTGCCTTGGCGACAGCTGACTGCCAGCTTCCCGGCCGTGAGCCATCGGACTCTATCCTTCCTCATCCTACTTCCGGCCCTCGCCGGGGCGCAGGTCTCGTTCGGGCCGTCGCAGGAGGTTTCGGACTTCATTTACCAGCCCGACCACGTTCTGGCTCATGACATGGACGACGACGGAGATCTCGACGTAATCGCCGCCGAGGGAAGCGGCGCGCCAGTCCGTGTTCTTTGGTGGGAAAACGACGGCAACGGCACCTTCGGTAACCGCCGGGAGTGGGCTTGGGGAGAGCTCGATAGCGAGGTGATCGCAATCACAGACTTCAATCTCGACGGCAAGCCCGACGTCTGGATCGAGGAAAGGCCCTCCGACACTCTGGACCAAGATGGCATGACTCAGCGCCGCTTCCTCATCGCCTTAGCTGACGGGGCCGGATGCTTCCACGAGCCGACGCTGATGATTGACGAGACAGTGCTCTGGACATCCAGCGAAACCGTCGTCTGCGACACCAACCTCGACGGCCGCCCGGACATCATCACGCCCGACTCTCATCACCTTGCCACCGCCAGCGGTAGCTTCGCACCAGGCATCCCAATGCCGGAGTCAGCAGCCTACCTCTGGCTAGATCGCGGCGACGTAACTCCAGTCGACCTTGATGACGACGGCGACCTGGATCTTCTGGCCACATCGATCTTCAACGAATTGGCAACACAGGTTATGTGGAACCTTGGGTCAGGAGCGTTTTCCGATCCCGTAGCTTATGCACCGCTGGATCAAACATCGAGCTATCGGCAGGTGATTCCATGCATCGACCCGTCTGGCGGGGGCGGCCGCACGCTTCTGGTGCTGACGATTTTCGGCAGCAATGAAGCTATTTCGGACAGCCTCACACTCTTCAGGCTTACGACCGAGGGCACAGCCCTGCTGGTCACCTCGATCGACCTTCCCAGCGCCGATGATTCAACATGGCGAAGCTGGAATGGACTTAGCTGCGATTTGGAATCCGGACGCAACTTCCTCGGGCTTGTGACGGGTCCGAACTCGGGCGGCGCTCCGGTGTCGGAGTTGTTCGAAGTCGTCTGGTCTGGGGGCAATCTGGCACTCACCCCCTCAGTCTCCCACCCGGGAGTCGTTGCCTATTCTCCTGTCGCTGTCCGTGACCTCGACGGCGATCCATTCCCCGACCTACTCCTTCCGATTCCAGAGCCTACCTTCACCGCACAGGCGGCGGCCGACCAGATTGTCTGGCACCCGGGCACCAGTGACGGCGGCTTCGCTCAGGAGTTCCACCGAGTTGGCCAGCCAGCGCTCGATAGAATTCTTGAGCATGCCGGAGATATCGACGGCGATGGCGCAGCCGACATCCTCGTAGGGGGCTACCCGCCGCTGTGGATCCCGGGTGGTGCCCACGAACTTGCGTGGTATAGGAACAACGGAACGGGCGACTCATTCGAGCGCCTGCCGATTGAGGTCGGTCGAAAGAGAGTTGCAGTAGTTGGGGTCAAGGACGTCACCTCATCGAAACCCGGCGGTGGAAGCTGGCCAGTCGGCCGCATGGATCTCCTCGTCCAGACCTACGACTACGAGGAGGGCAGCCAAACTGGCATCCTGCGGTTCGAGTGGCTGCTACAGGATGAGTCGGGGGTGTTTCACCGCACGACGATTGCGAGCGAACCTGCAACCGGGCTCGTCGATCCGAATTTGAGCGACTGGGACGGAGACGGAACGGACGATCTCGTTTACAGCCGTCAGTTATCCCCATCTTCCGGTCCACAGCTTGTTTGGCGGCGGGGTATTAACGAGGGCTTCCAGGCACCGGAGATCCTGCTTGGTAGCGAGGAAACACTAGAAGGCGTCATCGACATCGACTGGGACGGGGATCTTGACCTCCTGCTGCTCGGCTCTCTTTTTAGCGCTGACTTCGGCGGCGAATCCTACTGGTGCGAAAACGATGGGACCGGAACGATCGTCGCGCTCCACCGTCTGAACCGCACCCTCGATCCCCTAGGGGTGGACTTGGACGGCGACGGGCACGAGGACTTCACCCAAAATGGCTTGGTGATCTTCGCAAGGCCCGGGGTGACCTTCGAGTCACCTACAAACCTGCCCTACGCACCGAAGCTCACTGGACTCGACATTGACGACGACGGAGACATCGACCTGATACAATCCGTACCGAGCACCGGTGTCTCCGGCTACAATGCGCTCGGCTGGTGGGAGAACCGGGGCGGCGGTTCCTTCTTCGTTCCGTCAAGCTCGCCCCCGCTTCTTCCGATCGCAGGCCTCCAGTGGGGCATTCGTGACCAGCAGATGCTCGCGGATGTCGACGCTGACGGCACACCGGACCTCGTCGTTGTGTCGAGCTTCACACCCCGGATCGAATGGTTCCGCATTACCCGAACACCGGCCCCTTCGGCCTTCACCGACTGGATGGCGGGCCAGGGGCTCTTCGGCCACTCTGCCGGTCCGCTCTTCGACCTCGACGGCGATCTGCTGTCGAACTGGGACGAATTTGCCTTCGGCGGGCAACCAACGGTCCTCGACCCCACCCACCCGGGCATGCCGTCGATCCGGCGGAACGGACCAATACTTTCCCTCAGCTTCCTTCGCCGCAGCGACGCGGCGGACATTGGTCTCAACTACACGGTCATGCAAAGCGCCGAACTCCTCAACTGGAGTCTAGGACCGGAAACCTTCGAGTTGTCACCAACAGCTGAGGGCTACGAGCGGATCAGCTTCCCGCTTGATCCAAACGAGCCACGGAATTTCTTCACTGTGGCACCGGGCGGACCATCCTCAGACCCCTGATCAGCCGGCTCATCCGGCTTCGCGAACCCGTCCACACCCTGCGCAAGCTACCCGGGAAATTCTCCGGCCTCGAGTTGCTATGCCTCGAATACGCCAGCTTCCAGCGCATCGACCCGTCCGTGGACATCGGCATCGACCTATCGGCGGAGTATGCCGAGGCTGAGCGGCGGGCGTAGGCGGTAAGGCTCACTGGCTGCGAGCCATTTTCGGAAACGATTTCCGATTTTGAGGATTAAGCTTAGTTCCTGTGAGAGGTGGCTTGATGACGATGAGGCACGGGCATCAAACCAAATGTCAGGATTTGAATTCAGTGTGCTGCAACACAAGGTCTGAAATCACGTTGTGAGCGAGTCCTGATACTACGGCTTGGGGGAGATCGATCTCATCGCTCTCCAAATCGAAGGGAACCACCCAGAGCCGGAGATCTTTAGACAGCTCGAAGGGAGGCAGGTAGTGATTGAAATCAGTTGTGCGAGGATAGACTAGGAACATGTCGCCGCTTCCGTTCAAGTAGCGCTCGCCATAGGTCGCCATTTGGTAGAAGTCGGATTGGCTGAGTCCGTATTTTTCCTTGGCGGTGCCGAGTCTTTCATCAATGCGCTTCCATTTTGTATCGAGGACGGAGCAACAGGAGCCGTCGAAGCGCTCGACGATCAGGTCGGGCTTGAGGCGGAACCAATTCGCTCCCAGATGGGTTGCCAGTGAGTAACGCGAAGCCTGGGCGACCAACCGGTATCCGGGTTCCACCCTTTTTCGGAGGATGCTCGCCACGTAGCGCTCGAAGAGCTGCTCCATGGGGAAAAGGAACGAGAGTCCGCTGAACGTGCCGGCCATGAAGAGAGGCGATTTCCGGCTCAGGATGAGTTCACACCAAGGCTTCAGTCCCCGGTAGTCGATCAGTGCGCGGTCGGTGCTCCAGTGTTGAAGGTCTCTCCGGTGATCGGCGCTTTCCGGGATTTCGGAGAAGACGAACCGCAAGGTGCGGGCACGGCGTTGGTTGTTTGGATTCCGCGTCCATTTTCCCACGGCAAGGATGGCCGAGTGGATGAGACGGTTCTCCGGGCGGTCCGGGATGAACTCGTGATACTCGATGGCGAACTCCGGCTTGGAGCCGGGACGCCGGTTGAGCTGCTTTTCGATCCTAAGCCTTCCGCGCAAGAATGGGTGGTCGTCTTCCTTGAGGATGTAGTTGTTGCGGAGACCCTTTTTGACGAGACGTTCCACCCCGGTGAGGAAAATCCCGATCAGGTGTTCGTGCAGGGGCTGGTTCATTACCACCAAGGATCCCTTCTCCCAGGAATGCGTGCTAAGATCCAGGACACGGCTGAGCATTTTGAGGACGATGTTGCGAGCTTGGCTCGGATCACCCCCTGTGATGAATGACTTGGGTAGGATCTCTATGCGGGTGCCACCGGGTGTTTCCACCGTCCCCACGTAATTGCGTGCCTGAAGACCACGGATCCCGGCGCGGAAGACCGGTTGGAAAAAGGCGGGGGCCTCTGTGATCCTCGCGCTTTGATCGCTTAGCCAATCCCAATCCTCAACCCGGATGGACGTTCCTCCTGCAATCGACAGACATTCACCACGGAGCAGGACTTCGTGCTCGCCGATGGAAATCTCCCTTTCGATGACTGCGGGCGCGAACATTAGGGAATCGGGGCGGAGGTACTTTTCCCGCTGTTGACGGTAGGATCATAGATCCCAATATAGGAATCGGGCATGCGGAGGGCCTCCTCGTTCCGCTGGTAAACGGTGTTGATGGGATGCATGGGGTCTGCTCCGAAGAGCGATTCAAGATCGCCATCGGAGTATTTGGGCTTGATCATGGCAAGGGCCGCCGGCTTCTGGTGATCGCCCAGAACCAGTCGGATCTTTTCCCAGTCTTCGAAGAAATACTCCTCCAACAGAGGAAGAATCCTCCCCGAGAAGATCCGCTCTATTTCCGCCAAACTCGGATCGTCTTTTAAGGAAAGGAAGAAGGTGTGACCGATGGTGTGTTCCCGATCGTAAAGAACCTCGATGCGGCGGTTCATGGCCATGAGCATTAGGTCCACGTGAATGCCATCGATTGTCGGCAGATCCGATAGAATCGGTAGGATCTGGCATGAGTTCCTCGAAGACAAAGCGACGCCGCAGGGCGATGTCCAACTGAGCAAGGGATCGGTCGGCTGTGTTCATGGTGCCGATCAGGTAGAGATTGGCGGGCACCGAGAATATGTCCTTGGAGTAAGGAAGTTTCACTGACAGGGCTTCCGGATTGCCGGTTCGTTTGCTGTCCTCGATCAGGGTGATCAGCTCACCGAAGACCCGGGAAATGTTGCCCCGGTTGATCTCGTCAATGATCAGAACAAAGGGGCGCGGGGCATCAGCCCCACCAGATCCGTCTTCGATGAGAAGCGACCGAACCAAATCCAGATTGATCGCCGGCGGCTTTAGGCGATAGATCGAGGCCTGTGAGAAGGCGACGGTCATGAGTTGGTCGCTGGGAAGGGACGGAGCATAGGTGCGGATCCATTCGACATCACGGCACTGCCGATAGGTTAAACCACGATCTTCATCTAACGGAAGAATGCGATACTCACCACTTACGACGCCTATCGCCCGGAATTTATGGTTGCCATCCGAGACGATGATCATGTCTCCGGGCTTCATCGTGTTCACAAAGGCGTGGCACGCCGTGACGGTGTATTCCGATTCCCAGCCATCCGGCTTCTCCGCTTCGACTTTCGCCTTGATGGCCTCCCGGGTCGAAGAACCTGTGAAGTCAACACCCTCTCCCCAGCCGAGCAGAACGTAACCGTTCTCAATGCACTCGTCGTAAATCGCGGCATCCGGTCCCAGCGTATTACCGAGGGACATCTTCCAAATCGTGCGGCCTACAGGATCCACCTTCTTGGCGGAGGCTTTCCGGTTTCCGCCGACGGAGGCGGCCGCAGCGATGCACATCTGCTTGAAGATGCCATCCTCCACATCGTATTTCACTTGAAGGGATTCATCGGTGGATGCCTTGAGACCTTCCACGAAGTCCTCGTAACTGAAACTCTGATGGAAAGTGACGAATCCGATGCGTTTCGCTTGAAGAAGTTCGTCGAAGCGTGCTTTGCGCTTAGACCGCCCATCCGTTTCCCCCTCCGTGGAGTCAACCAGTTCCGGATCGATGACTTCAAGTGCCCGGTCGATCGTCGAATAGGTTTTCCCCGTGCCCGGCGGGCCGTAAAGGATTAGGTTCTTGATTGAGCTTTGTTTGCCATTAGTGCCTGTGAACTCCGGCTTCGGATCAAGCTCATTGTCCGAAGGCTTATCATTCTTACCACTGGGATTGTCATCATTCTCGGTGGTGTCGTCCGCGTAAATACTGCCCCGCTTTGGAGGGACGATTCCGAGGTCTTCGCTATAGAGTAGATTGCTGAAGCCCCAAGGTGTGATGTTCAACCCTGTCGCCTTCCTGACTTCATCGAGGTGGGTGGAAAGCTGAATCGCCAGCTCAATCGATTTCGTCGGGAGTTCTGGATCCGTCTCATCCGATAGCCGCGTGAGAAAGTGCCTCAGGTGATCGATTGAGTTGATCGGGAGCATCCATTCGGGATGATACATGATCAGGATGCGAAGAATCCGAGCATCTCCACTAACCACATATTTCTTTTTGTCCAAACCCGCCCGCTTGGCGAGAGCTTCGCCATCATCCACGACTTTGGCCTCTTCGAGCGTCGAGCAACTGGCTATAGCGTAGAGAGCTTTCCTGACGATCTCGATGGCCTTCTCCGGACCAAATTCTGCGAAATAGCGGTGGACGTAGTAATCGCCGCCTTTCTGCAGGTAGATCAGGTGACCACGGGCGGTTCCGGGAGAGTAGGACCCGAGGGCTTTCTGCAGGCCGCGTTCCAGCCACCAACTGAAGTTTTCCGGCATGCAGCCATGCCCAAGGCAGTATTGCTCAAGAGACAGCGCGGGAAGCGATTCCAGCGGGAATAGCTCATAAAAACGATCCAATGCGGCATCGTCGCCGGATCGGCACTGGTAGCGGTCCGGATCTTTCGCGGCTAGCGTGACGATCTTGTCGAGGAGTTCTTGATTCATGAGGGACTGGCTGGATTGTTGGAACGCTCAGGATTGCTGAAGTATATTTGGTGCACTTGTTTGGATAGGGTCTCAGCCTCGTCGTAGTAATCCAGGATCGTGCTTTATCATTCCAAAGTCGCCAATGGCCTGCCAGCCAAGCGCCACGCAGTTCTTGGTGGGAAAGAGTGATGCGGCATCCCCGGTCTTGCCGGCGTGGATACCCCAGATGGGGGTAGTGGAGGTGGTGGCTGTTTTCATGGGTTACTCGAATGTGAGAGCTATATACGTTCTATGAACGAGCGTTCATAGCCTATAACCGCGCGTTCATAGGGCGTTCTAAGAATTGGGTGGCAGGTGGTAGGTTGACCATCGGCGTGGTGGCCCTTCCCGGACCAGCTTGCCGGATTTGACCAGTTTTTTAAGCAATCGGGTGGCCTGCGGGCCGTTCAAATCGCACAATTCCACCACATTCTGCCGCACGACCTTCCCGTGGGCGCGGGCGAATTCCTCGATCATAGCCTCGTGGCGGGCGGCGGAGATTCCTTTGGAGCGCACATAGGCTTCCGGTTGGCCGAGGCGTTCATAGACGGTGGGCGCGAAGTGGTAAACGCGGCCTTTTTTCTCTCCCTTGGCTTCCAGCCAGCCGCGTTCGGTGAGGCGTTCCAGCACCCGCCGGGCTTCGCCGGACGGCTTTTGGATCAGGATCGCCGACTCGTCGGTGCTTGTCCTGCGCTGACGGAACACATCGTTGAGCACGAGCATTTCGTCGAGTGACATCGGATGGCCTGACCGCTCCTGCTCGAAGATGAATCCGGCGAACTCCAGTGAGGGTTTGCCGCCTGGCATCACGACACGCACGCCGGTCGCATCGCTGCGGGAGTAATCGGGCGCGGGGCGGCCATAGCGGACTTGGCCGGCGAAGATCTTGTCCACGCCCCGGCCGGTTTGCTCGACCAGGCCGATGCGCTTGGCGGCGGCGTAGAGGCGGGCGTTTCGCGGCTTGGGTTCGTGGACGAGGATGTTCTCGGGCGTGACTCCAACGGGGAAGCCGCCGGGGTTGGTGATGAGCAGGTGGTCCGGATGCCACTGAATGAAGACCGTGCCGAGTTGCGAAAAATCACGGTGCAGGAGGGCGTTGAGCATGGCTTCGCGAAAGCCGCTGCGGCTGTAGTCCGGCACTGGCAGGCGCAGCATGCCGATCAACACCTCCTGTTCCTCCACCCGGGCGTCGAAGCGTTTCTGCAATTCCTCGACGAGCTCCAGCATTGGCAGGCGGAAAAAGTCGTTCATCCGCACATCAGCACCCGCCGTGAGCACCTGAAACGCTGCTTCATGGGTGGGCAGGAAGCGTTCCAGCGCAGCTTGCCGGCCTGCCAGCAGCAGTCCCGCCATATTCGGAACCAGTCCACCCGACCGCGTTTCCACCAGTTGCAGGGCTTTGGCGAGTTCCTCGTCCGTGAGCCGCAGGAGGGCGGCATCGCCGTGCAAGGCGGTGACGGTCTTGCGAATGCGCTCGAATCCGAGCGGGTCGAGATCCGCCCAAGCGGCTCCATCGGGACACTGGGCGGAGAAATCGAGCAACCCCAGATCCACCCGCCGTCCGACATGCTCGTGGGGATAAAACGGCACGCACTGCGGGCCATCCGCCGCCATCACACGCCGGACCGTGAGGCCGGCCTTGGTCGAGCAAATCTCGGGGTAGGCATCCACCTGAATGGCGATCACCGGTAGGCCATCCACCGGCACAACAGTGATGCGGGAATTGATGCGAGGTTCCGTGTTGTTGAAAATAGCGGCCTGGAGCTTTTGCGGCTCGGTGGTATTGCCGTGGCGCGGGCGGGCACCGGTGACGCGCCCGTCGTCCTCCACTCCGATGAGAAGTGTGCCACCCTCGCCATTGGCGAGACAGACAACATTCTCGTAAAGCGCACGGTCATTGAAAGCCTCGCGCTCTTCGCCTTTGAATTCGACGGTGAGCTTCTCGCCTCCGGCAATCAGGGATTTGATATCGGTTTCCGTCATGGTGGTGGATTCAGGGTGCTACAACAGTTCCGCCTACATTGATGAATGGTCTCATGGGAGTGGGAGGTTTAGAGCCGTGGTCGCATTAGTTTTGGAAGTCCAGCTTGCCAGTTTCTCCCATTCATCTTGTGTGGCTTTTGCCACCGTCTCCGGAGTGTATGGCCGTTCAAGATAACGAAGACCGCAGATCTCCCAACCATTTGTAGTTTCGTCATCTCTCCGTTTAAATGTGTCCGAAGCTGGTTCAAAGCCAAGTGGTAGGCTATCTCCCTTGCACAAGATTCGCAGCGCGAAGCCGACGGCAGCGACATGAAGGAGTTCCAGACGAACGCGGTCGTTGGCCCGATAGACACGGGAATTTCTCGCCCACAAAGCGTAATTCCAATCAGGCGACTTCAGTCTTTCCATGAAGAGAAAATAGGTGCGTAGTTCAACGGCATAGGAATGGTAGTTCCTGCCTTTCATGAGAACTACCGTGTTTTCTGACGCCTCTACATCAAATCGCGACGACTTGCAGAACTCAAGTGGATGCTTTGAGCCAAGCATCCACTTCCGCCAATTGCTCCAATCCAGATGACTTAACTTCGCATTAACCATTTCATTCAGATCAGCTTCATCTCCTCGATCAAGGAATGTCTTGAAAATACTTTGTTGGCCATTCTGATCGCCTTGATGCTTTTCATGTTTTGTTCTTTCCCCTCTGAATAGATCGCGCCAATCGTCCCGGTTGGCGGCTAGGCATTTTCTGCCATCGCCCTCGGTATAGTCACCGATTGAAAGCAATCCCTGTTGTAACAGAACTCGGTCGTCATTGTTCGGGCCATTTGCTGTCGGAAAGCGCAGAGCCATCACTGCAGCGTAAGATTGAAATCGCTGGAGAGCGAAGCCATCGTCGGCAGTCGCAAACGCAATCAGAAAGCCGATCTGCCCGCGCAGAAATAGTTGATCTTCGGCGGCATCAAGGGCAGCGGACGTGTCCTCGCAGTTCAGTGCCAATCGGAGTGTCGCCTTCTCGATCTCATCCTGCCACTGATGAGGGTCTAAGCCCGTGAGGGCGACTTCTTTTGGTTGCTTCGATACCCATTGATCCAGAGATTGCAACTCGTTCGGAGCGATGGACTGAATGCTCCTGATGGCGTTTTGAATTGTGTCGCTTGCCAATCTTGAATTTTCGCCAAGATTGCGTACGAGGCGCATCCATCTCAGAAACGACGGCTCTATGCAGCCTGAGGTTCCTGGAGGGTGCTCGATGAGGAAGCGCAGGAGCCCGAAGTAAAGCAGGCGTTGTAAAAAGCCCGCCTCTGTCCAGCCACCGATCCAAGCCCGCGAGAGAAGAGATTCCGATTCTTTCGAGGAGAAATGCAGAATCTTACCCTTCTCTGCCCACTGGTCGATTTGATTGCATACCTCCCGAATTGTGAGGCGGTCCAGTGCTTGTAGGAGTGGGGGCAGCGTCTCTGTCGTGAAAATCTTAGCCCATTCTTCTTTCGAGAGAAATCCCTTATCGTGAATCGTCTGGATCAGCTTGATGTCGAGTCCTTCCTTCCCGGCATTTGCAAGATTGCTCGCATTTCCGAGAAAAAACGCGAGCATCGCGCTATCCATAGTTTTGGTGTTGGAATCGGAATTCCTCCAAAACAAGTCGAGCCATTGGTTGTCGAGTTTGCGTTCCCACTTATCGAGAGGCACATCTTTCCACGCTCTCACCTGCTGCTCCAGCCACGCCTTGAGCTTTTCAAATTCGGTGAGGGTCCGGCCACGGCTATTGAGTTTGACGTATAGATCCTCATTGCTGTCTTCCTTCTTGAGCTTCAGCCAAGAAAAGCAGGGGGCCTGGCCGGATTTCAATCGACCCCAAAGCTCTGCCGCCTCTTGTTGCCCCTTGGGTAGTCGATCATGCATGAGGTCGAGCACTACGAGCATGCCCGCCACGGTAGGGTCGGTGCGCCAGATTGGGCAGAACCACGTCGCATCCAGAAAACGCAGGCTTGGTTTGGTGTTATTGGGTTCCAACTTGAGCCCTTCACTCGTCAGGGCGCGGCAGAAATCCCGGGAGTGAAGCCTGCTGTTGTAGGAAAATCGTTGTAGCTCTTCTGCTACGCTGGTGTCGCGGGCCATCCATGCGAGGCACCAATGAAGAAGAAACAGCGTGGTGAAGCGCTGCTGCCCATCGTAGAGGGTCATCTCATCCTTGTCCTTAGCACCGAAAACTAATCCGAGATCGACCTGCTTGGAATCATTTTGCGGAGTTTCATTTCTGAGAGCGTCAATTAACTCTGTAACCAGCGTGGTGCGGACTTCGATTGCTGCCTTCTCATCGCGCCCGTGGGCATAATCGCGTTGGATGCGGGGGATACGAATGTCAAGGCGTTCTGGCCCTGAAAGGATTTCCCAGAGTGTCTGCTTGGGGATGCTACACATGGTTCGGGGTTCCTTTTTTCGTGGTGAATTCAAGAACCTCACCGATTCTCTTCTTGTAGGTCTCCCGATCGTTGGGATCCCAGAGGATCAAATCTTCGGGTTCGCCTGAGTATCCCTTTAGGAAAACCCGAACGGTGGCAGGGGGCACGAAATATTCTGCGCATTTCTCGAATTCCAGGATTTTGCTGCGCTTCTGATGAAAAAAGTCGTTGGAAAGTGAGCTGTTCTCCTTACTTCCCAGTAGCGCGAGGTTCCAGACTTTATTGAGGTCTTCTCCAATTGGATTAGGCAGCATTGTTTTCAAGTCATCGTCTAGTCGCTTGGCATTCAGCCTGATCGTTTTCAATGTTTCGGAGTCGGAATCATCTTTCAGTGTGAGTCCATTAATCTGAACTAATAACTCCTCGATTTTTTTTGTTGCTGCCGACGGCTTCATAGGATCTAGGTCGGTCTGTTTTTTCTTCAAGTGATTTAGTAGTGTCGTGCATCCACTTTTCCAGTATTCGAGCTGCTTATTGTTCGCCTCTTCTGGGGAGCTTTGTGCATGGATGTGTTCGAGGCTCCAAGTGCCAACTGAAGAGTGGCGGGCGAAGGGGTAGTCGGTGCCAGGCGGCAGGGTGTAGATATTGAACCAGAGCAGCAGGTCCCGCAGATAGGCTTTGTCATTATCTTTTTCGTATGACGCGCTCTTCCATTTATCCGGGTTACTGGGTGGAACCAGGATGACTTTGACTTGCTCCAAAAGCCAAGTGTGGAAGGTGGGGCGACCTTGCTGGAAGTTTTTCCACAGATCGCCGAGATCGACCTCTTTGCCTCTCGACCAGCGCAGAAAGCCGACCTTATGGCGGATGTCTCTGTCGGCGAACCATTCCTGAAGGGTGAGAAAGCACCTCCTGAGTTCGCTCCACATCTCCTCGATTTTTGTGATTTGGTTTGGCTCCGGGAACTTGTCCAAGTAGCACCTGCCAGCAAGGTCATCTTCCTTGGAGGGGATCAGAAGTTCAAAAAGAAGCGCGATGCGGTTCGGCGCATCACTCACATTCTTTGAGGGATGCAGGTAGCTCCAGAACTCCCCTTCATGAAAGGCAGATTCCATTTGGTCCCATTCCGCTGCGATCTCTTCCGGAGATCTGTGTTTCAACGGCGGATTGTGAGTCGCGAGAAACCTAGCTTTGAGCAACTCACAGGGGCTTAGATGGATTTTCCCGGTATTGAAGCGGAGAAATTCCGAGGCTCCGTTTTCAGAACCAACCTCGTGCCAGATTACGGTCGTGCGGCATAGGATGGCTGAGTTCATGAAATAGTCACTTGGAGGCGGGTCACCGAACCATGTTTTGATAGTCAGCCAAGCATTGACGATGTGGTGGTTGTCCACGGTGTTGAGGCGCGACTCACTGATCTTGAGGTTTACCCAATCTTCTTGGCATCTGATCTTGTTTCCCAGGTGTTGGGTGATTTCCAAGCCGGGGATGCCGCGCTGTTCGTCTTTGTCGCCTTGGTGACGTGCGTATACGATTGGTATCTGTCCTTCCCCGAGCGCCAGCAGGATGAGATTCAAGGTGGTGAGGCGCTGCTGACCATCGATCAATTCCCATCGCTGCTTGCCCTCGGCCATTTCCTTTTGTGCGACGACAATTGGCTGAAGACTGTATTTGCGCGCTCCTTTTGTGTTTTCCTCGATATCTTTGAGAAGCTGCTCCACCTGCGTTTCCTCCCAGCGGTAGCCACGTTGGTAAAAAGGAACGAAGAACGTTCCTTTATCACGAAGAGCACCGATGCACGGTGTTTCGTGATTTTCTTCGGTGGTCTCGCTCATTGAATCGGAGCAGGTTGTTTCCATGGGTGGCATTGGTTTGGTTGGTGGAAGCATCAGGTGAGTGGCGTTGTTGAATACTCGTGGGCAACAGTGAGGACGACTTTTAGGTCCATGCGTTTGGATATGAGAGGCATGCTAAATCATTTCGTCGTCTTCTTTGTGGCGCTGCGCTTTCTTCGGTTTGATGCCCTTGGCTGCTGGGGTTTGGGCGGCCAGAGCGGCGGTTTGTTCTTCGGCTGCCCGTTTGTGGTTGAGTTTGAGGAGGCGGGTGAGGAGGTCTTTGCGGGCTTGGGGGGTGATGGTGTAGCGGGTGCGGTCGTTTTCGGGGAGGGTTTCGACTTGATGGAAATCATGCCCCAGCATGATTTCCGGCGAGTGGGGAGTGGTAAGTGGCGAGTGGGTGGAAGATCCGCCTTCGGCGGGCGAGTGGGGAGTTGCGAGTTGCGAGTGGTCCGAAGATGAAGAGTCGTGAGCCTCTCTTCCATTCGCCACTCGCTGCTCGCTGCTCGCCAGCTTCCCCCAGCCGTATGCGGCTAGGACGGTGTAATCGAGTTCGACGTGGAGTTGGCGCAGTCGCTTGATCCCCGCCACGGCTTCTTCGAGGCTGAGGCTGCCCGCGGTCTGCCAATGCTCTGCGGGAACCTTCTTCTCCACTCGCCACTCGCGACTCGCCGCTCGCTTCTTGAACAAGGCCTCAAGCCGCAGTTCAAGATCGGGGGCGTGGAAGAGGTTGTAAATGTCGGTGAGGCCGAGCCAGAGGCGGAGCATGAGGTCGCGGCGGTGCTCGTGGTAGCGCTCACCGATGGCGGCTAGGTCCGGGTTGGGATGCTGCCACTGCCCGGCGGGGAAGGCGAAGGTTCCGAAGCAGTCTGACGGGGAGTAACGGAGGTCTTGCTTCAATGCGCCGCTGTATTTACGTGCCCAAACTTCGTGGACTGTGGATTGAACGACGGCATACTGATCCCAGCGATCGGTGGCGAAAATATAGGTTGTGTTGAGAAATACTCGATCAACCAAGGAGGCACTAAAATTTAGATACTTCGTCGTCGCCGCAGCCAGAAAACAACAACGCCGACCAACAAGGCCTCGATAGACCTCCAGACGAGGCCGCTCAAACTGCCACCAAGGAACTGTCGCTAGGCGCGTATTCGCGTCGCGCCATGGCTTCACGTATTGACGGAGGTGTTCAAGTGCCACTGGATACTTCTCTGCTTTTTCTAGCGGCCAATCGAAGAACTGAATGATTCTACGGCCTGGCTGCTGGTCAGGTTTGTTATTCAGCTCCTGTCCGTTGATAACTGGCAAGATCACTTCTGAAAGTTCGTTGCAATTCGCGAGCATCTTGATCGCGTCGCTGTGGGAAAGAAGGAAGCCGTCCCCGGAAAAGATTGAACCTTGGTAAACCTGGTCAGCGTTCTCGGCTAGACCAGTAGGCTCTTTGGTGTCTTCTGAATCCTCAAAGTATGTATTGATCATTTCCACCCGTTTGCCGTCGAGCTGACATTCAGCCTTCCACTCGCCACGGTGGATGGAGACCAACGAAACAACGAGGTTCGCCACGCCCGGCCACTTGATGCCTCGCACCGCCATGTTGATGCTTCCACCAGCGGAGACGACCTGTTCGAGTCCGTCTTTGCGCACGTCACCGTCCTTGATTGAGTTGGTGGTGATGAAGGCGGTGAAGCCATTCGGATGTAGCAGGGAGAAGATTCGGCGCAGGAAAAAGACGACGAGTTCGCTGAGTCCGGTTGGGGCGTATTGCCAGCGGACGTATTCGCAGAAAGAATGGCCATAGGTGCCGCTGAGGGCTTGGCCGCCGAGATAAGGCGGATTTCCGAGGATGCAGTCGAAGCCGCCGTTGGCGATGATTTCGGGGAATTCGAGGAACCAGTGGAAGGCTTTTTTGCGTTCGGCGATGGCCCAGGCGGAGGCGGTGGCCTGGCCTTGGGGTGTTTGGCCGGCGAGGTAGGCGCGGTAGGTGGCGTCGGTGATGAGGCAGGGTTTGTTGCCGGCGGTTTTGGGTTGGTAGAACTGGGCGATGGGGATGGCGGCGATCTGGCGGAGCAGGTAGGCGTCCTGGCGGTTGGCGCCATCGTAGCGGGTTTTCTTGGTCTCGATTTCCGCCGGGGTGTGCTCGGGCAGGGCGGAGATTTCCCGCCAGCGGGTGAGCACGGCGTCGAGTTTCTCGCGGAGCGCGGGGGCGAGCGGGAGTTTCTTCTGGCCGCCGGCGTGGTCCTTGCGCTCGGCTTTGTTGACCTTGCGGAAGTCAGCGGCGATCTCCTTGTCGTCGCCGGGGAGGGTCTTGAAGGCTTCGTCGGGGATGCCTTTGTCGAGTTCCTCCTGATGGACGAAGCCGACGATGGAGTTGCCGCACTTGATGTGATGGTCGAGGAAGCCGAGCGGTTCGCCGGGGACGTGGGCCTCCAGCCAGAGGGCGACCTTGCAGAGTTCCACGGCCAGGGGATTGAGGTCCACGCCGTA
>CAZVMS010000247.1:0-19117 GCA_964628795.1 uncultured Haloferula sp.
AGAGACTTTCAAATTTGCTAACGAAATCGACTCGGAAATGACTAACTTTGTAAGACATTCCCTCCAAATATACATAAAATTTATTAGTACAAGTTAAAATTTCTTATGACTTTCTAAAAAATCTTTCCCTAAAGGCATTGAGACTAGGCTGGAATCGATGGAATTCTAGTGGCGATTTTCAATCCCCAGATCGGTCCACAAAAAACGCGACCAAGCCGCTGGGGCGAGGTCGCGTTTTGGAGAATGAGGATCGCTTAGGACTTGATACCAGCAAGGTCGCCTTGCTGGGTTCCGCCCTTTTGATTGCCTTGTTGATTGCCTTGTTGATTGCCATGGGATGGCTTCTGTGAGGGAGCCGCGGCGGCAGGAGTCGAAGGCGTGCCGACCGTCGATTTGCCGACGAAGATGGCACCGGGTTCGATCGAGAGGGTCTTGGCCTTGATGTCACCCACGACTTCAGCGCTTGCCTTGAGCTCAACCCGGTCGGTGGCGGTCATGTTGCCGTGGACCTTGCCGTAGACGACGATGGTTCCCGTCTTGATTTCAGCTTTAAGGCGGGCGTTTTCACCGACGGTGAGATTGCCATCCGAGCTGATCTCGCCCTCGATCTTGCCATCAACTACGAGGTCGTTGGTGAACTTGACGGAGCCTTTGATGTCGACGTCGGAACTCAGCACGTTGCGCGAGGCTGTGGGCGGGCGCTGTTGTGGAGCGGGGCTCTGAGTGGGTGGTGCGCTGCTGGCAGCGGGGCTGCTGGAGAGTGGCGCGGGAGCGGGCTGCGAAGGAGCTGCTGCAGGTGCCGGGCTATCCGGGGATACATCGGGCTTCTGCCCGATGACTTTTCGAAACATGTTGTTACTCACGGTGCTGGAATCAGGTGGTTAAGTGATGTGAAGTCAAACGGTTTTCTCTCGCGCATGCGAGGACTCTTTTTATTCGGCTGGAGTTTCTTCAGGCGTCTCGACTGGGGCCGGGATCTCGATTTCGGGAAGACTTGGTGCGTCCGGGATTTCCACGGGGCTATCGGTGCCGGGGAAAAGTGGATTGGCTTGACCACCGGACAACGCGGCTGGATTGAATTCCGTGGTGTCGACACCGCTGGCTTCCGGTTCTGGCTCAGAGGCTGGAGGATCGATTTCTTCAGGCATTTTGAAGTCGGCGAACTGCATCGCCTTACTTGCTGCGTTGGCAAGCGGATTGCCCGGGTAGCCTTCGCTTGCTTGGCGGAAGTAGTCCTTGGCCTTGTCGACGTCACCTTCAGCCTTGGCAATCTGGCCGAGGGAAATCAGGGCGTAGGGGGCGTAGAACTTTGCCTGGGGGCGGGCGAGGATGTCTTGGAAAGCGGTCCTGGCTTCATCCGTCTTGCCTTGGCTGGAAAGGCGGGCTGCCAGGCGGGCATAAGCAGGCGCGGTAGCCGGGTGCTCGGGGTTGGCGGCAATTTCAGCCTTCAGGGTGGCGATGGCGTCGTCCTGCTGGCCCTGCTCCCACTGGGAATCGGACAAAAGCACGGCGGCACTAGCGGCGGAAGGGGTATCGGCGTGATTTTTCATCACCTCTTCGAGCGCGGCGGCATCATCTGCGGCGACGAGGGCATGGCCAGCGCTGAGGTAAGCTCCTTCTCGAATGCCTTCTTTTACGACCCAAGCGGCCATGCCGAGGGCGATCAGGATACCCAAAATGATGAGTTTTTTCTGATTATTGTCCAAGAAAGTCTCGAAGGCGGACGGCCCGTGCGAAATTTCGGCGATCGGGCTGGAGTCTGGGGCGGTCGGTTCGGCCATAGGGTGTTGCGAGTTGCGGGGGGCGATTAAGGAGTGAGGTCCGGGGAAATCAATGACGAATTGAACGATGATGACGGCGATTGATCTCGAGGGGGTATCTGGGATAGCTTGTCCCCGGATGAGCGACTCCCTTTATGTCATCGCCGGTGAGATGAGTGGCGATGCCCACGCTGCCGGACTTTTGCGCGATTTGGTAGCGATGCGGCCGGGTCTGGAGATCCGTGGGGTCGGTGGGCCGAAAATGCAGGAGGCGGCGGGCGAGGGAATCTGTGACTGGCTGGATCAGGCGGCGGTGATGGGTATTGTGGAGGTGCTGAAGCACTACAAGTGGTTCAAGGCGCGCTTTTACCAAATGCTCGACGAGGTAAAGGCGATGAAGCCGGATGTGCTGCTGCTGGTGGATTATCCGGGCTTCAATTTCCGCTTCGCAGCGGCGGTGCGCAAGGAACTGCCGGAGACCAAGATCGTGCAGTATGTCTGCCCGCAGGTCTGGGCGTGGAAAAAGGGGCGGATCCCGAAAATGGTCGAGCTCTTCGATGAGGTGCTGTGCCTCTTGCCTTTCGAGGAGAAGATTTTTCAACACACCAAGCTGAAGGCGACCTTTGTCGGGCATCCGCTGGTGGATGAGCTTGAGGAGCAACGCATCGAGACCGCGCGCGATCCGAAGCTGGTGGCGCTGATGCCGGGAAGCCGGGAGTCCGAGGTGGAAAAGCTTTTCCCGATGATGCTGGAGGCGGCCGAGCGGCTGAGCGTTTCGCAGCCGGGGCTGCGTTTCGAGGTGCCGGCGGCGACGAAAACGCTGCTGTGGCGGATGGAGGAAATGGCGAAAGGGAGACGGATTGAGGGGGCTTTGACGATTCTTTCCGGGGGCTCGCACGAGTTGATGCAGCGTGCGGCTTGCGGGGTGATTGCAAGTGGCACGGCGACGGTCGAGGCGGGCTACTATGGGATGCCCTACTGCCTCGTCTACAAGCTTGCCTGGCCGACCTACCTGTTGGCGAAGGTCGTGGTGAAGATCGATGATGTGGGTCTGGTGAATATTCTGGCCGGCCAACGGGTGGTCGAGGAATTCATTCAATCCGAGGCGGATCCGGTGAATGTGAGTCGCTCGCTTGGGAGATTTCTTTCCGATCCGGCGCATGTGGCGAAGACGAAGGCGGAGATGGCATCCGCGACTTCAAAATTGGGCGGAGTCGGGGCCCACCAGCGGGCGGCGGCGGCGGTCTCGGCGTGGTTTGGATGAGCGGACGATGCGTTCCGACTTGCCTCCGGAGCGGGAGCGGCTAAACCCGCCGCAGATGAAAGCTTTTTACCTGCTCGCCGCTGGTCTGTTTCTCGCTGCTGTTTCTTGTGAGCGTCATGAGTGGGAGGAGACGAAGATTCTCCATGAGACCCACGCGGAGCATGCGGATCATGGAACGGACGCTGGGGCTCACGATGGCGCTGCCGAGCATGAAGGTGCTGCCGCGCCCGAGGGCGAAGGCCACTGATCAAGCCCTGAGCCTCCGGTAGCTCAGGAAACACTCGCCGAGGTCTTCCCTTGGCTCGAAGTGGGAAAGCTCGAAGTGCCGCGAGCTTGTGAGAAAGTCACCGGGCAGTCCGGTGATGCCCGGTGCGGCTTTTCCGCCGAAAAGCTGGTGGCCCGCCCAGGTCAGGTGGATCTCATCGATGGCATCCAGCTCGGCGAGCTCTCGGACGAGTTCGCCGCCGCCTTCGCAGTGGAGGTGGGCGACGCCATGCTGGAGATGGAGGATTTCTAAAAATTGAGCAAGTGAACCGGTGTGGCTGGTGACATCCGGCAAGCCGATGCTGAGCGGCCTTTCTGAGAGCAGGTGAATTGCTCCGCCTTCGGAGTGGAAAAGCGGGTGATCAAAGTCGAAGTCACCACTGCGGGAGACGACGCAGCGCAGTGGGTTGTTAGGCGCGTTCATGGTCATCCGATCCGCTTCCAAGGTGCCGCGCCCGACCATGATGGCATCGGCCCCTTCGCGCAGTTGCTTGAGGCGTGCGAAATCGTCTTTTGATGTCCAGCCCGAGGCCTTGCGGGCGACGGAAGTGATCTTCCCGTCGGCGGAAATGGCGAAGTTGATGCTAATGTGGGGGCGGGTCATTGCGGCGATGATTGGTAATCAGCCCTGAGTTTGCGGCGGCGGAAAAAGTCGATGATGACCAGAACGACGATGGCGAAGCTGACAATGATGATGGAGGCGACGAGGCCGAAGCGATCATTCGCAAGTTTCTTGACGCGATCTCCTATGGTCGGGCCAGGCGGATTGGGGAAGTCCGGCTCGCTCCAAGCATTCCAAAAATCAGGATGAGTGTCGGGATGCAAATCCTTGGCGAAGCGCTCCTCTTGATAGGCCACCCACATTGCGTGGCGTGAGTCGGCTGCGGCTCGAGCCTCTGGGAAATAAGCTCGAACGCGGCCTTGGAGCTGGGCGCTGAGGAATTGAGACCTGCTGGGGGTGATCTTATCTTGGATCGCTGCGGAAGGGTGAAGCGTCAGCTTCCCGTTTGCTGCGATTTCGGCACCGCGTAAAAAGGCAAGCTCCGCGAGTGATGCGAGGCCATTGGCATCTAACACCGTCCCTAGGGACCGAAAGGCATCGGCGCTCTGCCAAGCGGCGCCGAGTTGAATCAAGCCAGCGATTCCTTCAATGTGAGCCTGATTGAGATCGGTTTCAACGGGGATGAAGTCTTCGCCTTTGATCCATGTCGTTGGGGTCGACATTAACCCGCTGTCCTCGTCGAAATAGATCGGTTCACCAGTGCTTTGGTCCTGATCGCTGTCGACATTCTCGTTTCGCAGGAGCCATCGGATTGCGATGAGCTGATAAACCTCCCGTCCGAAGTGCGCTTCGGGATTTTCTTTAATGGCTTGGGCGATGAGTTTCTCACCGGTTCGCAGATCGGAGAGATCGGCATTTCGTTCGGCTTCGCGTTTGGAAACCCAGCGATGGACATAGAAGGTGCCGAGATTGGCAAGATATCGATAGTGGTGCTCGGGCGATGCATCGGCAGGAAGTCCGTCGAGGATGGCCTTCTTTTTTTCCATCCAGCCGATGGCTTCGTCAGGTCTTCCGAGACGGTCGCAGGCCACGGCGGCGTCATCGAGAAGTTCGAGATTGTTCGGGTTAGCGGCAAGTTCCTCGGTCACCCGTTCCAAGCGCATTTCATAATATCGCGGCGGGTAGCGGTCGAACCAGCCGACGATGATTTTCACCAAGTCACCGCGCCCCTTCGCCTCTTCAGCCAACGTGTCCCGATCCCAAAGGCAAGCGGTCGCCTGGGCGGTGAGAATGGCGAGAATGAGGAATACCCGTGGCATGGCGGCAAGCCTATGAATGCAGAGGGATTTGGGCAAGACCGGGGCTCTGCGAGGGCTCTTTGGAAAGTCGAAGCATCGGGCTTGCGGTGGCGGCGGATGGCGCTAGGTTCCCCGCATGAGCGATTCCAAACCACAAATCACGGCCTACCTCAAAACTTTCTGCGGCTGGAGCGAGGGCGTCCGGGCGATCATGCGGAAGTATGATCTGCCGTTTGAAGAGAAGGACATCATCAAGAATCCGGCTTTCCGCTGGGAGATGGAACAAAAGAGCGGTCAGCCGCTTTCGCCATGCGTCGTGGTGAATGGCAAGATGCTGGCGGATATTTCGGGGGAAGAAGTGGAAGCTTACCTGATCGAAAACGGCCTACTTCAAGCGAGCGATGCGCCAGCGGATGCGCCGATCGACTCCGCTTGCACCGATGAGCAGCACGAAGCCATGGCTCGTGGTGAGCTGCCGGGTGCGAAGATCAAGTTTGTGGAGTGAGCGTCATGGAGGCCAGCGGCTTCGCTCACTTTGACAGCGCGTCGATGGCGGGCTGGTTCTTGTATTCCTTGGCTAGGTCGAGCGCGGTGACGCCTTGCTTCGATTTGATCGAGGGATCGACCTTGGCTGCCAAGAGGATCTCGATCAGCTCGGCGCTGCCACCGGTGGCGGCTTCGTGAAGCGGGGTGCCACCGAGTTTGCTGAGTGTCATCGGATTGGCCCCGCCTTTAAGAAGTGCCTTGGTGGTCTCGATTTGGTTTTTGGCTGCGGCGTGGTGAAGCGGAGTCCAGCCGGTTTTGTCGAGCTCGTTGGGCTTGGCTCCGGCTTTGATCAGGGGAAAAATGATCTTGGCGTTGTTGCGGGTGACGGCCTGGTGAAGCGGGGTGCGCAGTGAAGAATCCCTGCGATTCGGGTCCGCCTTGAGTTCGAGCAGGACGATCGCGATCTCGGTCTGATTGCGGAGAATGGCGAGGTCGAGCGGCGAACGGGCTTGGGGATCGGCGGGGTTCAGGCAGGTGGGGTCGGCCGCGACGTGGCGTTTCACGTCTTCGACGTCACCTTTGGCGATGGCCGTCGCAATGTCCTTGTGGGTGGGAGCTTGAGATTCCTGCGCGTGGAGTGAGGTGAAGATCACCACAAGGGCGAGGATGATGAGGGAGAGGCGAAAGTTCATGATTTGAGGCGGGGGGATCGCCACCAGCCTAGGGGATGATGCCAGATTTAGTCGAGCCGATAGTCGGTGCCCGGCTGGGGGATGATCACCTCGGTGTCGGGCAGCTTGGTTTCCAACTGGTCGACAAACCACTGGCTGGCCTTTGGATCACCATGGACGAGAAAGGCACGCTTCGGTTTCACCTTTAAAATGTAGTCGAGCAGGTCGTCGCGGGTCGCGTGGCCTGAGAAGTCATAGATTTTCATTTCAGCCTTGAAAGCGACGGGCGGGCAGCGCTTGTCGAGGACGATCTTGTCGCCCGGCTTGGCGGCGCGGATGTGGCCGGCGGGCGAGTCGGGATCGGCGTAGCCGACGAAGAGCAGTGAGTTTTTGGGGTTCTCGAGGAAACCGGCACGAGCGAATCCGTTCGAGACGGTCTTTTCGGTCATCATGCCGCTGGAGAGGCAGTAGATCGAGCCAGCTTGGGGGATGATCGGAGCGCGTCCACCTTTGCGTTTGGTGCCGGCTTGAAGGTCCATGTCCTTGAGGATGCGGAAATCATCGTCGCTGCGGCGCGTCTGACCTTTGGCGAACTTGTCGTAGATGACGGTCATCTTGGTCGAGAGACCACCGATGTAGACGGGTGTTTTTGGAGGGATGAGTCCGCGCTGCTTGAAGCGATGAATCATGGTGAGGACTTCCTGCGTTTTCCCCATGGCGAAGACCGGGATCAGCACCGCACCGCGACGTTCGAGGGTCTTGGTGATTTGATCGGCAAAGCATTTCTCCTCGGCCTCGCGAGTGTATTCCGCGGGACGCTCGCTGTCGCCACGGGTGGTCTCGATGATCAGCGTGTCGACGTGTTCTTCGGGGAAGGCAGCGCCTTTGATCAGAGTCGAGTCTTCAAAATTCACATCGCCGGTGTAGAAGATCGTTTGGCCCTTCGTTTTGAGCGTGACGCCGACGGAGCCGAGCACGTGGCCGGCGTCGTGAAAGGTTGCGCGGATGGTGCCTTCCGGATCGAGATCGAAGGGGCGCTCCAAAGCGCGGGTTTCGATGGTGCTCTCGATTTCATCGAGCTCGCGGTGGGAGAAAAGCGGGTAGTCGGTGATGCCGAGCTCGGTCCGCTTGGACTGCATCACGTTGACGGAATTGTGCAGCAGGGCGAATCCGATTTCCTTGGCGGCGGGGGAGAAGAACACCGTCGCATTGGGCTGATCCCGCAGCATCACCGGCATCGAGCCGATGTGGTCGAGGTGCGAGTGGGTGATGATCGCGGCATCGATCGAGTCCTCTTCGAGTTCATCGAAGCGCGGGACGGAGTCCATGCCTTCGTGTTTGGGATGCATTCCAGCATCGAGGATCACCCGGGCGTCACCGGTGTCGAGAAGGTAGGAGTTGGAGCCGATTTCGGCTTGGCGGCAAAGGCTACGGAAGAGCATAGAAAAGGAAAGAACGGCGACCTTGGAGGCGGGCGTGGAAAAGTCGAACCTTGTTTTGCCCGTGCTCGCTGGCAGTTGAGCCGCTCACGAGAGAAAAATGGTCGCAGGTGGCGGATTTGAACCGCCGACCAAAGACAAAAACCAAAGCGTCACGGTTTCGGTCTGGATTTCTTGGCCATCCAGACAGCGCGGAACCGGCCAGGAAAGCAGATTTTAGCGGGGTGTGCGTTTACCTTTACCCCGCTACGGAGTCAACAGGTCCACCATATCATCGCCCATGGACTTGCCGATGAGGAAGAGGGTTTCTGCGTTCCAGTTCCAGTGGAAACCTTGACCGGAGGTCGCAGGCGATTCCGCGGGAAGGCGCCAGAAGGGACGGGGGTCCGTGCTCAGGACGTTGGCCGGCTGGGCGACACCTGCCACCCAGAGCTGGGCCTTCATCCTTCCACCAGACTTTCACCCCGCTTCGGGTGGCGAACGCGCTGCGCGTGTCGCCCGGGTTCGCCAGCAGGGAGGTGAAATCATAGTAGTCACCCCCTCCCGCCGTAGCTTCCACGTTGCTGAACATTACGTAATTGTAGCCCTCCACGAATGCCGTGCCATTGGTGCCGATTGTCTGGGAGTTGACGGGCCTGCGAGTTGGGAGATGTCGTGGTGTGGGTGGTTGACCAGGTGCCCACGCTGCGCTCGGTGGTGAAGTTGGGACCGCTGAAATTCCGGTAGCTCAGGAGCCAGACATTGTAAACTCCATCAGGCTCGAGACCAGTGAGGATCACCGTATTGTTGTTCGGCCGGTTGAAGATGTTGAGTTAGGAACGGAAGACCGGCTCGGTTCCGTCAAGATCCGGACCCAGCGCGATGTTGCTGCAGTTGGTATCGATCGCTACTGTGGTTGCCGCACCCGTCGAGTCAAGCAGCGGGCCTGCATCGACAGCCGAGACCGAATGCCTAGTCGCACCAAGTCCGCGAGCGGGACCGGAAAGCGTTGATTACGCCGGGGCGTCCCCTCCCCCATTGGAGTTCACGTTGATGAGGGCAGAGTGGCCGATGGAAAGACTGGCTAAGGCCATGACGGCCATGATTCTAAATGTTTTCAGGCAAATCCTTAGATGTTTTCTGTTCTTGAAGAAGTAGGCTGCGATCAATCAAGAGGGTGGGATGGATTGCGTTACTTCCCTTCGATATTCTCCGCCTCTTTCCGCGCCTGCTCCGCTTGCTCCTGCTGTAAGGCCGCTTCCTCGGGAAGATCTGCCGCACGAAGAAGCTCGGCGGCTTTTTCCTTTTTCGTGGCGAGGGCCCGGAGTTCGGTGATTTTCTGAAGCTGCTCGGGGGTGAGGGTGGGCTTCTCTTTCGCCTCGGGTCCGCTAAGCGCGCGGGTCGTGCGGGAGTTCAGGGTGATCAAGCCGCATTCGGCAAGCTGCTGGATGGTGGCCCACGCGGCTTCGTCGATGACCCGAAGATCCGGAGTTGACCCCCGCCAATCGGTCTCTTGGTGGAGTTGCTCTAACAGAGACGCCCGGTCGGGGCTGCGGACGACGGCAATGATCACCGGAGTATCGCTGTCAGGAACGGTGGTTTCATGACAATCGACGAGCATTTCGCCGAGACAGCTGGAGGCGCTTTGGGCGAATGCGAGCGCGGGATCGCTCGGCGGGGACTTCGGTGCGGGCTTGGCCGTGGTGACGGTGCCGAGCATCTGCTTGAGGCGCGCGAGGGTGGCCTCGGTGCCACTCTTGAGCTTGGCGCTTTTCAGGGACTCGTCGGAGCCATCAAGCACGCCTTCGGAAAGGTTCATCTTGTTGGCGAGGGTACCAAGCATGGCGTGCTCGATGCTGTCCTCGGCGATCAGGTTGACGACGGTGACGGGCCGCTTCTGGTGCTTGCGCCAGGCGCGGGCGATGCGCTGTTCGAGCCTGGCAGGATTCCAAGGGAGGTCGCAGTTCACGACGACGCTCGCGTTCTGCAGGTTGAGGCCGACGCCGCCGGAATCCGTGCTGAGAAAAAGTCGGCACTTGGGGTCTTCATGGAAGGCGCGGATCTCGCCGCGACGCTTCTGCTGAGGGACGGTGCCGGTGTGCCAGGCGAAGCCGATGTCGTTCTTCTCCGCCCACTCGCGGACCTTTCGCAGCATGCCTTCCCATTCGGAAAAGATGATGATCTTCACGTCGGGATCAGAAAGGCAGTCATCGAGGATGCCTGCCAGTTCCTTCATCTTCGGGCAATCCTGGCAGTCGTGGTTTTTAATGATGGAAGGCGAGTCACAGATCATCCGCATCATCGCCAGCAGGATCATCAGGAGTTCACGTTCTTCTTTTTTCAGCGGGCGTCTTTGGGCGATTTGGACGAGTTGCGAAACCTGCTGTTTGACCTCGTCGTACTCCGCGCGCATGGCCGGAGTGAGCTTGACAAAGTGATTGACGTCGGTGCGCTCGGGAAGCTCGGTTTCGACGTGATGCTTGCGGCGTCGGAGGATCACCGGCCGGACCCGCTCGCGCAGGGCAGCGAGATTTTTGTAATCTTCAGGGCGGCCTTTTTCGTCGAGTTTGTAAAAGTCACGGTTGAAGCGGAACAGCGGGCCAAAAAGAGAGGGGTCGAGAAAATCGACGATCGAATAAAGCTCGTCGATCCGGTTCTCAATCGGTGTGCCAGTGAGCACAAAGGCATATCTGCTTTTCAAACGCTTGATCGCCTGGGCGGTTTTGGTGGCCCAGTTCTTGATCCGCTGGGCTTCATCGAGGACGACGATGTCAGGCTTGAGACGCTCGTTGATATCGAGGCCATCGATGACGACCTGCTCGTAGTTGACGATGGTAAAAAACGGCGGATTACGATCCGCGTAGTAGTTCGTGCGGGTGGAGCGGGGGCCGAAGATGACGCGTTGGCTCAGGGTGGTAAATTTCTTGATCTGATCCTCCCACTCGCTTTTCAGCGAAGCAGGCGCCACGATGAGCACGCGTTTGGCTTTTCCAAGATGATGGAGCAAAGCACAGGCAGCGATCGCCTGAATGGTTTTGCCTAAGCCCATTTCATCGGCCAGCAAAGCGCGTTCCCCAAAGGCGAGATGGAGCATGCCCTCGCGCTGATAGGGGTAGAGCGGGTGGAGCGTGACGTGCGCGGGATGGAGGCCTTCAACCACTCCTGTTAGATAATCACGCCGCAGCGCGAAGCGTTCAGCAGCTCGGCGGCGTGATTCAAGAAAGGGTTCGACGTCCTGGGAAACCCGGATCTTTTTGCTGCGAAGAAGACGTGGCAGGATTTCGGCGGGATCGTGTTCTGCGAGGAGCAAACCGGCGGGATCGAAAAGAGCCCGGAGGGCGGGGGAGAGTTGTTTCAGGTTCCGCTCGATGGCAAGGGTGTCGCCAACGGGCACGAGATCGATTCGTGACGAAGCTGTTTTCTCGGCGGCACGAAACTCACCTTTTTGGCGGCGTTTCAGCCAGATCAGCGTTGCTTCGATGTGCTTGCAGGTGCCGAGTCCATTGCGGCGAAAGTCCGGGCAGCTGCATGAGAAAGCGCGGCCGGGGAGATCTCGGATCTCGGTCTGATAGTTCATGCCGCTCGGCGAGGCGACGCTGAAAGTCGAGAAGACCGGATGCTCGGGATCGAGGTTGCGGATGGCGTGCTTTTCTTCCCTGGCGCGCTGAGTGCGGCGTAAAACTTCGTCCTTGTCGGTCGTCCGCCAGTCGTGGGCGGGGGGGAGTTGGACAGGCTTGGCTTTTTTACGTTTGGAAGATTTTTTGGCGGGCATCGGGATGCCGGGGAGAATGGCGGATCACGGAGAGGATTCAACTTGGAAAAAATTGCTCTCACAGCAGGACGCAGAGGAAGCAGAGCCTTGGAAGATTCCACCCATTTACTCTTTCAGGCTGCAATTCAGCTGATCCCTCGCTCTCGTGCCCACAAAGTTAGGTCACGCTTGGAAAGCGCAGCCGCCATCAGGTCGGGAAACTGATTCGGCGTGCAGGCGAAGACAGGGATATCCAGAGCAGCGAATCGTGCGGCATTTCGGGAATCAAAACACGGCTTCCCCTCATCGCTGAGCGCGAGCAGCGTCACCAACTGCACCCCGGCTTCCTTGAGTCTCGCTGCCGCCTTCATCATCCCTACCTCGTTGCCGCCTTCGAAGAGATCGGAGATCAGAACCATCACCGTGTCGGACGCCCTTTGCACGTGTCCTTCACAGTAAGTCAGCGCCCGATGAATGTCCGTGCCACCGCCGAGCTGGGCTCCGAAAAGCAAGTCCACCGGATCCTTGATTTGATCTGTTAGGTCAACCACCGACGTGTCGAACAACACGAAGCGCGTCGAAAGCGCCGGCATTGATGCCAGCACCGCGCCAAAGATCGACGAGTAAACCACCGAGGCCGCCATCGATCCACTTTGATCAATGCACAAAATCACGTCCTTCATCGACGCCCGCTTCCTCCCGTAGCCGATCAGCTTTTCCGGCACGATCGTCTGATGCTCCGGGAGGTAATTGTGAAGGTTCGCACGGATCGTCCGATGCCAGTCGATCTCACTGAGTCGCGGCCGGTAGTTTCTAACACTTCTGGCCAGCGCACCCTGCACCGCAGACCGCGTCGGTTGCTCAAGCTTCCTCAGCAGTTGATCGACCAAGCGCCTCACCACCGAGCGTGCGGTATCCCGCGTCTTCTCGGGGATTACCCGGTTCAGCGAAATCAGCGTCCCCACCAAATGCACGTCCGGCTCGGCTTGCGATAATAACTCTGGTTCGAGCAGCAGTTGATTCAAATTCAGCCGCTCAATCGCGTCCTTCTGCATCACCTGAACGACCTCACTAGGAAAGTATCGCCTGATGTCTCCCAACCACCGAGCCACTTTCGGGTTCGAGCTGCCGAGACCCCCTCTTGCTCCGCTTTCAGCATCGTCATACAAGGCAGCGAGCGCTTCATCCATCCGCTGATCATCACCATCAAGCGGCGCCTGATTCGGTGAATCGGGAGTGGCACCAAGCGCAAGCCGCCACCGCCGTTGTCGTTCGGAATTGCTCATGAGTTTGTGGGTAGTCCAAGGAGTTGCGCCACCGCAGCCACCGCCGGACGGGCACGCTCGGCGTCGATTTCGTCAGTGGTGGCAAAAACAGGTGCCGCACGCAGGTCGCCTCTAACAGAACTGGCAATCCGTGCCCGCTCGGGATGGGAGAAGGTGCCGAACGTGCGCCGAACCAAAGGCAGCACCGTTTGAAAAGCCTCGCCATCAAGCGCCGAGAGCCAGTCGTCGATCAGGGCGAGCAATGCCCGATCGTGCACCAGCATCGCACCGCCACCACGCAAGAATCCTTCAAGCCAGGCCGCCGCCGCGAGCGCCTCCATGCCCGGCGAAAGCGCATAGCCGAGGAAACGCGAGGTCTCCGCATCATCGAGTCGGCCCGCGTCTCGAAGCAGCCGAACCGCCTGACCCCGCAGGCGGGCATGCACGGCGTCCGCCCGCGCGAGCTTCATTAGGCAATCATGGAGATCCTCCATCATCGCTTCCTCATCGAGCATCGAGATCGACGCATGGTAGGCTGAGATGCATTCCGCCAAAGTCTCCGCCGCCTGATCATCGATCCCGGAGCCCGCGAGTAACAACTCCGCGTGAACGCGTTCCGTAAAGCCACCTAACAGATGCCTCACCGCATCGCCATCGGTCGACCTCACATCACCGTATCGGGCGATCCGCGCCAGGGGCGGAATCGCTGATAGCAGTTCGAGCGTGTCCTGTGACGATGCTGCCGCCGCATCCAGTCGCTGCAATAACACGCCGACCGCGCCCGGCAGCTCACCTAACAGCGCGAGGTCGAGATGCTCGGTCACTTTAACCAGGCCCGCATCTCCACTCAAGGAACGCACCAACCGAGTCGCCGCCGCCGTCTTGATCGTATTGCCGAAAGCCGAGGCCTCAATGATCGCAACCGCCAGCTCCGGTTTCCATTGGAGCCTCCACCCTTCCTTAAACGTCCCTTTGCCACGAGTGCGCTCCTTCACTCCCCACTCGACCCCCAAGGCCAGAAGCCGATGCAGGAAACGACTCCGGCTCCGTCCGCCTTCCTCACGCAGATCCACCACCAGCGGCGTCATCGATGCCGCTTTCTTCAGCCGCAGCCGCTTGATCGTCGCATCGATCTCTTTCTGTAAAGGCAGCGTCGGCAAGGACTCCGGCAGCTCGCCCAGTGCCTCGCCGATCAGCAGTGGCTTCTTGAGGAAATCCAGCGCCAGCGGATCGCCCGCACAAAAGATCGCCTGAATCGCCTCCAGCGTTTCATCGAGCCCCGGCAGCGGCCGACCGCGCATTCCCGCCAAGGAGCTCGACAAGCGCACCGCCTCGATCACCGATGCCGACGAAGCCTCCTGCCCTTCCTTGCGCAGAATCCTCGCCGCCCGCACCAGCCAGCTGGTCGTCGGCTCGGCTTCATTCCGCCACAAATGCGCATACCACCCCGGCGAACGAATCCCCGCCCGATACCCACTTGCCATGGCTAGGCGATCATAAGTCCACGGAATCCAGGTCGCCGCCACTTTGTGCTTCGCCAGTCCTTTCAAAAGTGCGTTGTCCTCGGACACCTTCACCTTCGCTTCCAATACCGGTGTATGCCAGGCCCCGCAAACCACCGCCACGTTTTCGAAATCCTTCTCCGCCGCCCGCAAGCACTTCCGCATCCATGCTTCGCGCAGCAGCGTGTCTCGCGACTCTGTTAGATCGAGATCACCGCGCAGCGCCACCATTGCCTCCTGGATCGCCGCAAAAAATCCTTCGTCATCCTGCCGTTCCTCCACCCGGTCATTCCACCAGCGTTCGCCATCAAGGTAGCCATCCGCTTTTGCCAGAGCATCCATCGGATCCGGTCGTGGCTCAGTCACTTCATCCTCATCCTTCAGCGCAAAGCTGTGGGCCGATGGCAGATCAAAGCACCTCACCGGCACCCCGTTCCTCACCGCCCAGCGCACCGCCTGCCACTCCGGCGAAAACTCCGCGAAAGGATAGAAGCTCGCCTTTTCCGGCTCATCCACCCGGTGAATCAAGATCGCCACCGGCGGCTTGAAAGCATCGTCGCCCGCATGACCTAACAGCTCTTCCGCCTCCATCGGCATCTCGATCACCACCACATCCGGCCGCACCCGCTCAAGCGCCCTCACCAGGCTGCGCGCGCAGCCCGGACCATGGTGCCGTATACCAAAGAGAGTCGTCACTTTTTCACCTCCCCCATGATCGTCTTTAAATCAGCAGTCGCCTCCGAATATACCACCGCCGGCACTTCCCCAAACGACAGCACCCTCGGATCATCAGCACCCGGCATCACTCCAAGATATGCCCGCTTCTGGTTCGGGTCGGCTTTTGCGAAAAGCGCAGTCGCGAGTTTGATCTCATCGTCGCGCCCACTCGTCGCATGGAAACCCTCAAGCCCCAGATAGACTTCCAAATCCAGCCCCGGATACTTGCGGAAGCAGTCATAGATATAACCCCCATCCTGAGTCGAACCAATCGACCACCCACATCCCAAAGCCCGCGTTCTAAACGTACTGGCATCCATCTCGAAGCCTTCCGTCAGCTTCAGCTCCCGGCGATTTCCATGCAGGGGGTCCAGTAACTCAATCGCACGATCAATCTGAGGAAACGCCGGCTTCACCTTGAAGCGCCTCAAATGGGCACGCCAAGCATTCTTGAGCCCGTCATCGAGCAAGAGCGGATGCACCAGACCGATCACCATCTGCTCGTCCTCAAGTTCCTCAAGCATCCCATCAGCATCGGCGAGAATGCCATTCGCATAGCGCCGGAAGCTTCGCTTGAGTGATCCCTGCAGATCGTAAACACCCCACACCAGCGTCTCGGCGAAACACTGAAATACCGGATGAGTTTCGAAACGCTCACGCCAAACCTTCACTTCCCAGCGCCGTCCCTCGATCATCGCCCGCTCAAGCCGGAGCGTCTGCGATTTCAAGGCCTGCGTGAGAAACTTCTTCAAGTCCTTCGCCACATTACCATCCGCAGATGTGAGATTCTTCGGAATCGTCCCGGCCTCCTTCCCATCGCCGACCTGCCAGACAAGCTTCAGATCAGCCGTCAGCCTCGCGGTAATCTTCTCACCCTTCTTCGCGGGAAAGAGGCGCTCGCGTTGGGCATCGAACCCGAAGTCCGGCACAATCCGTTCCGCCATCTCATCCTCGCTGACCCCCTGAATCTCCGCCAGCGTCCGCATCGCATCGCTCGCCGCGGCGCTCACGTACTTCCGATGGCTCCGGTATTTCTGAATCAGACCGTCCAGCGTCTGCATCGCCCGATCCGTCCCTAACAGCGCGATCGCATGGGCACACCATTCCGCGCGGCTTCCCTGATTCGCCGCACACCATTTCGGAATCGGCATGATGAGGCGATCAATGATCGAATCATCTCCAGTGATCCCCGCCACATTCAAGGCCCAGCGGGTTGGAGCCTTCATGTCCGACGCAAACCATTGGCTCAGCAAAGCATTCGCGAAATCCGCATTCTTGCCACGGTCAAGAAGCGGCAAAAGAGGCACAAGCTCGCTCGCCAACTCGCCACCTTTCTGCCTCGCCTGAAGCTGAAAGAGATAAGTCACCGCGAGTTCGCTCAGTGTTTCACCAGTTTTCGAAAACAAGCCGGGAAGCTTTCCGACATCGAGCCACGGTGCCTTTGGCATCCGGATCGACTTCGCTTGCTTCGCAAGACTCTCCTCAAACTCTCCAAGCGAGCCGACCGCTTCCACCTCCTTCTCCGGCTCACTCGCCACGGAAATGCCAAGCCCGGCAGCCAGTTGCGCGATCTCCACCCGAACCTGTTTGCTCGGCTCGTTGGCGTGAATCTCTGCCAACTTGCTTTTCGCCTCAGGCGTCCCCAGCTTGGCCAAAAGAAACGCCGCACCGATCCGATCTGGAATCTGCTTTGATCGCTCCAACTGCTCCGCCAGCGCAGCGCATTCTTTAGGCAACATCCGCACCAGCCAGTCTGCCGCAATTCCCCTCAAAGCTCGGGACTTGCCGCATAGTAGATCCCTCATCTCGGGCTCCATCAACTTCGAGTCATGCTTTGCAATCTCATCCCAGTAGTCGGGTGCCCCGCTCTGCGAGCGGCTCTTGATCGCGTGTCTGCCTTCTCCCCCATCCCAAATCATCCGACGGACAACCTCCTCTTTTCCTTCGGGCGTCTCCGTCAACATCACCTCAAGTGCAAGGTCGCCCGCCATCGAAAGATAAGACGATCCGATTTCCTTTTCTAACAGTTTCCTACCAACTCCGTCGAGGTCCCGAAGTGCCAACTGATAGAGCCCCCGTGTCGCCCTTCCATAGCCATGGTCTCTTGCATTCAGAATCAACTCACAAACCTCATCCGAAGCTTCGTCGACAAGGAGCTCAACCGCTCCCTTCGTCGCGATAAACAAGGGTTTTCTCACCCATTCCATGACCTGCTCCGTGAACCTTCCCCCTCGAAGCGCATTCAGCTTGCAGAGAAACTCGAAAGCCCTGACAGCGGCATTGGATTTCTCCTGATGAGGTGAAACATCAGCGCCTTCGGAAATCCAAACACGCAGCGTATTGATCATCGGCTGATCGAAGGAATCCGACTCTTCTGCCACCACCAGCCACGCCGACGAAGCACCCGCATGTACTCCAATCGATGGATCACCGATCCACGTCGCGAATTCCTTGGGGCGATATCGAGCCAAAGCCAAGGCCAAAGCCTCCCGACTTATCAGCCAAATCGTCTGCCTTAGATCGTGATTCCGCCACAGGTAGTTTGCCGCCATCGATTCGAAAGGCTCCTCCTCGCTCGGCGCGGCCTTCATTACCCACTTGATCTGATAGTCAGCCAGCGCCTGCGTGAAAGCCGCAAGCTTCGATACATCGATCAGTTCTTCGGCCAGGGAAATGAGAACCTCATCATGCTTTTCGACAAAGTCGCTCACCCAGCGGTAGTCTGAGCCGCCAGCACTCAAGCCGAACAACATCCTGAGACAAGTCAGCCCCTCACCTTCAAGCATCGCTTCCTTCTGTAAGGCCTTCGAGAAGCTCTCAACTTCATAGCCTGCAATCCACTGATTCGCATGCCGAGGCACTTCGCCACCTCCATCATCCACGTAAGCCTCAATCAACTTTGACGCCTCGTCCGAGAGTCCCTTCAGCCATTGAATGTTTTTCATGCCTTCACCTCCCCTACGATCATCTTCAAATCCGCCATCGTTTCCGAATAAACGATCGGCGGCACCTGGTCAAAACGCAGCACGCGATCATCATTCGGGCCGGGTTCGTCATAGATGTAACTTCCACGGTCGATGCTTGCCGACTTCACAAAGTAAGCGGCTTCAAGTTCCACCGTGTCCATCGGATCAATCCCGATCCAAAAGTTGTTGGTCGGCAGCACCACTTCAATCCCGACACCGGGAAAGGGTTTGTAAATGCTGCTGATGCCACCTGCATCGATGACCGAGCCCCGCACCCAACCGCGTTTTTCGGATCGTGATCGGAAAGTGCCCGCGCCGACCTGCTTTCCATGGGTGAGAGTGATCGAGCGACGATTCCCGTGAAGCGGATCCAACAATTCCACCTGGCGATCGAGCTGGGGAAAAGGAGGCTTCACCTTCATGCGCGACAAGTGGGCTCGCCAGGCTGCAAGCGAGGCATCATCCAGTTCCAGCGGATGAATCATGCCGATCACCCCCGACTTTTCCGGCAGTTCCTCAAGCTCACCCGCAGCATCCGCGAGCAAGCCATTTGGATAGCGTCTGAATGTCCGGATCAAAGTACCAGATCCATCGTAGATCCCCCAGACGAGACGACTCGCGAATGACTTGAGCACCGGATGTGTTTCAAACAACTCCCGCCACCTCGCCATTGGCCAGCGACGCTGCCGCACCAGCGTCAGTTCCAGCCTCGACGTCTGACCCTTGACGGTTTCGCGGATCATCTTGTTAAGCAGTTTCACTTCTGCCTTCACCTCATCCGGCACGAAAGTTGGCATCGCCTTCCAGCTCTTTTCCGTCTCGGCGTCGAACCACTGCAGCTTGAAATCCGGCCCCAGTTCCGCACTGATCTCACCACCTTCCCATTCGAACTTCCGGATGCCATCCTCATCGAACTCAAAGCTCGGCACGACCATGTCGCCGAGTTCATCCGGCGTGATTCCACGTGCCACTGCCGCCGCTTCAAAGGCCGCCGCACAGGCCTTTCCGACATTCTTGAATTTGCTGCGGTAGCGGGTCGCCAGCGTATCCAGCACCATCAGCGGCTCATCTCCCGGCAGCAGTGAAATCGCCTGCGCGGCATACTCCGCCAGCTTGTGCCGCGAGTTCTCGCACCATCCCTGAATCCGCGAAAGCAGCGGCGGGATGATTCGGTGATCTCCTAACAGTCCTCCCAAAGTGAGTGCCCAGCGGTCCGCTGCGAGTTGATCGGAATCGAGGAAACCTTCGACGAG
>CAZVMS010000248.1:0-6356 GCA_964628795.1 uncultured Haloferula sp.
GGGTATCCATTCGTTATCCCGACGGACCAAAGAGAGTTAAGTCGAGGTAACAGGTGGCGTGTTGGAACCGCCGTGCTACGGATCCGTATGGCCGGTGGTGTGGGGGGCGGGAGTTAAAACCTCCCGCCTACCCGATTCTCCATTGGTTTTTTAGAGGTCGGACGGCTTCAATCCCGTATGTTTGGCGATTCTCGCAAGCATTCTTGGCCCGATCTCGGTGCCGTCATGAAATGGGAAACCTTATCCGGCCAACCCTCACGCTCCAATACCCGATGCGAGCCACCTGTCTCACGCTTGATGCTCCATCCAATCTTCAAAAGAGCCTTCAAGACCTTATTGGCCTTCGTAGATCCCCACGCACTCATGCCGATACGGTGAAGACATCTGCAAGCTCTTCCGATTCCTCGCCAGCATCAATTCGATCCGCAAGGATCCGCAATACAAGCGATTCCACCTTCCGAATTGCTTCGTCTGCGGTGATACCGTACGCAAGTGCTCCCGGAATATCAGGCACTTCGGCGATATACCGTCCATCAACTTCTGTCTCTACTTCAATGTGCATGGGGAAAGGATACTCTAGTGCTCCTGATGTTCAAGATGGATTTTTGGTGTCGAATCGCTGGATTTATTGGAGATTGAGGTAGGGACGTCGGTTGCCCGACGCCCCCCTCGCAGATCCCGGCGTGCGGAACTACCGCACCGGGCTCCTCGGGAATGC
The DNA here is from genome assembly GCA_964628795.1 of uncultured Haloferula sp. Classification (GTDB taxonomy): domain Bacteria; phylum Verrucomicrobiota; class Verrucomicrobiia; order Verrucomicrobiales; family Akkermansiaceae; genus Haloferula. The sequence continues at coordinate 719 of CAZVMS010000248.1, forward strand.
GCGCAGGTGGAACTTCGACCATGATTGGCAGATTGTTGGTTGACGATCTCATACGGGGCGGAACTGGCTTTGTCGAGCATGCGGCCATGGCTTCTCGACCACCCGGGGTGAGGGGATCCCCCACCGCTCCCACGCTTCGGCGAACCGCGCCCACGTGAAACTCCGGCGCTGACTTCGGCGGTTGAGCCATTTGAAGACAAACCGCTTGGCATGCCAAGCGAAGTTCCACAGGCGCTCGGAGTTGCCGATGACGCCGTAGTAGTTCCAGTAGCCCTGCAGCTTGCGCCCGAGGGTGACCGTCAGTTCGGAAAGCGGAACGCTCCTCGACTTCTTGATCCAGTCCTTGAGCGAGGCCAGTCCGGCCCGGAACTTCTTCGCGGTCGTGGTGCGTCTCACTCGCCAATACTTGGGATTGTGCCGCCTCCTCCCCCAGAAGAAGTCGAAGCCGAGACTGCATCGAGCGCGATAGCGCCGCTACTTGACGCGAAGCCTGACCCGCAGATCGTGACGTAGGAGGGATAAAGGTGAACCTCCCGCTGCTCTCCGGCTCCCACCGGTTGAATTTCACCAGCGCGCTCTTTTCCTCGGCGACTTCGAGTCCGAATTTAGCCAATCTTCCGGGCAGCGCCCGGAGGTAGGCCTCGGCATCGTCCTTCCTTTCGAAACAGACGATGCTGTCGTCCGCATAGCGCCGGAAGAGGACGCTTCCCTTGCTTTTCCCGGTCACCACCTTCTTGATCCACAGGTCCTGGACGAAATGCAGATAGATGTTTCCAAGCAATGGCGAGATGACTCCGCCTTGCGGCGTGCCCTCCGTGGAGGGCGACCAATGCTTCAACTCTTCCATCACTCCGGCCTTGAGCCATTTGCGGATAATCCGGATCAGGCTTTTGTCGGCAACGCGTTCTTCCAGCATCCTCACCAGCCATCCGTGATCGAGATGATCGAAGACCCCCTGATGTCCGCTTCGACGACCCATCGATGCGTCCCGTCATGCAGCGCTTCCCCGAGTTCCTGGGTGGCCAGGCGGGGACTGCGACCGGGACGGTAGCCGATGCTTTCGTCGACGAAGTCGAATTCCCAAATGGGCTCCAGAATCATCTTCACTGCTTGCTGTACAATCTTGTCTTCTAACACGGGCACGGTGTGTTCATAATGCTGTTCTTACAGTAGCCGTTTGGAATAGGGACGCGCTGTTATGTTCGATTGGAGATAAAAGAAATCAATTCCCGAGCTTGATCAAGCGAAGTCTCGCATCCTCCGCTCTTTGCGCGAGTTCTTTTTGCTTCGGAGGTGTGAGCATCAGGCAATGTGGCCCACCCGGATAGGGTTGACGACTCGACAGGTAGCCCCGACCGATCCAGTAGTAGACGACGTGACGACTGACATTGAAACGCTCTGCGACCTCATCGACTGACAACTCGCCATCGTGAAGCCATGATGGAATGGCAATGCAATGCTTGTGACGAATCCACCTGACCATCGATGCCGAGAAGGGCTTGCCATCCTTGCTCCCCTTGTATCCCGCGTCATTGAGTTCGGCGGCGATCCGGTCGTCACGGTGTTCCAGCGCCAGTTCCCGAACTCTATCGATGAGTTGTTCCGGGTAGCGCCACTTGTCGCAACAACGTGGTGGCAATTGGTGGACTAAATTTTCGCAGGCACCCCCCTGCCAGCGAATGTGCAGGAGTAACTCACGGCCTTCGGTGCGTTCGACGGTGATGTCTTTAATAAGCAGACGCAGAAGCCGTTTTCGATCCCGGTTTGACGTGCTCGGTGCTTGCCACACGCGCGGCAGGTCTTTGGCCAGTTGCATCAACTCGTCCCTGGTCCTGCTGTTGACCCTCACGCCGTGTTTCTGTTGCTGCCGACTTTGCTCATCGCGAAGATCCGCAAGCTGCTCCAAGGCCTCATTCCATTGGCGCTCGAGGGTGGAGGCTACAAGACGGTTGGTTGCGTCTACGGCCCGGTAGTTACGCTCCGCCAACTGCGCCTGATATTCAGCACGTTGCAGACGCAATTCCCACTGCCCTTGGAGCTCCTCGTCTCTTTGAGCCAACTGTTTGGCTGCTTCCAGGGCAATCTCGATCTGCATGGGACGCACCGCCTCGAGCACACGCTCGCCGACACGCTGGTCGAGGACGTCCCCTCTGGTGCTCAGGCAACTGCTACTTGCCAAACCTTCCCGCCGATGCCAGTTGCACTCGTATTGAGGATAAGCACCATAGCGAACCGTGAGCCGTCTCCCGCACCGTCCGCAGATCAGCAGTCCCTGCAACAAAGCAGCGCCTTCCCGGGCAGCGCCGCCGCTCATCGGATTGTCCTTCTCATGACTACAGTTGCCCTTCAAAATTTCCTGATTCTTTAGATACTGCTCCCAGGTGATATAACCGTAATGATGGTCCTCGATCAACACTTCCCACGCCTCCATCGGCTTGCACACCGTCTTGGCAACGATCTCTCCACTTTCCGTGATCGTCTTGCGTGTGCCGTATCGCCCAAAAGCGTAGCAGCCCGCATAACAGGGATTTCCGAGTAATAACTGGTCGTTGAAGTCCCTCGGATCGTAACAACCGTCCTCGTCGATGATGAGCGTACAGGTCAGCGCACAAAGTTCCAATAGTCTGTGCCAGTCCGCGCAGGATCGCGACAGGCGGGAGGCCTCCAAGGCCAGCACCGCTCCCACTCTCCCCAGAGACACCTCCGCTATGAGACGCTGGAAGTCTCCACGCTTCGACATCTGTGTGCCCGACTCGCCCAGATCCTTGTCCAGGATCACAACTTTCGGCACCTGCCAACCCAGAGTCCGAGCCCTCTCTTTGAGTGCATACTGCCTTTGGGTGCTCTCTTGATTGAGGCGAACCTGCCCCATCGTCGATTGGCGGACATACACGTAAGCGAGTTTTTCGGTGTGCTCGCCGGTGATCTTGCTGGTGGTGGTGCTCATCATTTCCCCGGGTAGTTGAATTTGGTGTCGAATTGGGCCCCCATAAAAAATCGGCAAGCATTCCGGCGAGGATACCTCCCACCTCCCGCACATCGACGACCGGCATGGTCGCAGCCTGTACAGTTGGAGAGTATGGACTCATGAGAATAGGTCTTGTCCGAATTCAGGGACGTTATTCGAGGGGTTCGTGACGCCTCAGCAACTCCAAGTTGATGGCACAGATTTCCTTGAGCAAATCTCCGGCTTGCGAGTAATGCGCCAAGGACTCCTGCACCGATCCAAGGGAAGCCCCGGGCACGTAAATCATTTTGGGTCGACTTTGAGGATAACTCACCGAGAGATAATACTTCGGCCCATGCCCCCGCCCTTGTTGACAGTGGCATCCCGCATTTCCACAACGCTTGTAACGTTCGATTACCGAACCCCGCAAGAGCGACTCCAAGGGTGGCAACCGCTCGATAAACTTCCGGCGGCGAGTTCGCAGCACCCTGGCTGAAAGCTTGGATAAATCGGCTTCGGACATAACGAACGAGATCCCTATCGGACCACTTTTGTAACTGGTCGGAGATTGAATGCTTTGTTTTCATTAGTCAACGGGATTCTTGCTCTTGTTTCGTAAGCGTTTGGACAATCACAAGCGCATCCAATAGTCTATCGAGCGCCAGAACATCGGTGCGTGACGCCCCCGGCAAGGGCACTTGCCAATCAGTCCACTCCAAAGGGACCGCGAAACTGCCATCCGGAGAACGGCGCAGAATCACCGTCTCGGTTCCGCCATAGCGTCTTCTCTTGAGAACGGGAAAACTCTTCCCTTTCAGCGGATGGAATGGATGGGTAATCCGAGCCGATCCCGAAGATCCGCTGGAAGAATCAGTAGTGTACTCTGACTGTGGGGATGCCGAGAGGGCGAAAACGCCCCCGGCCTTTGGGGATGAGCACGCGGCGCACCGGCGAGGGCTTGTAAGTCCCTTCGCGCAGCTTGGCCGCGATGGTTTCCCAGTGGTGGCGGACGAAGGCGGGGAAAGCCCCGACCTCCATGCCGTCCACCCCTGCCGCTCCGCCGTTGGCCTTCACCCGTTTCCAGGCGTCGGTCATGTTGGCGGACGACAGCACCTGTTCGAACAGGTCGTCACGGACTCTCTCTTTCTCTGACCGCTTCACCTCCATGTCTCACTTCCCCTGTCGGGTTCGTCGTGGTGGATGGGTTCCGCAGCTCGGAGTCCCGTCATTGGTTCGGTCCCTCGTCGGCTGAATGCGGCCCACCTCCCCCGGCTTCCGGAGGAGGAAGCCGCAAACCTGCATGGCCGGAGCGGAGCGGAGGCAAACCATCCGGCAACTTTGACGCGCTTTTCCGCGCTCCGGCTCGTTCTCCGACTCGCATGACCTCTGCTGACTTCTCACCGGTCACGACCGCCATTGCTGACGGCCGCGCTGCCCGCCGAAGCGGACCGCAAGCCGGTGAGATCTCCATAGGTAAGCACTGGAACCTCCCCCGCCCAAGCGTCCCATTTACCTCCCGGACTGAACGACGGGGTTTCGGTGTGTTGTGCCACCTCACCCCATCCGGTCGGCCTCCGATGGACTTCTTGTTCATCGCCTGGCAGGTTTCCCATAGCCTTCCTCCCCACGGTCGGTCGCCCTTCCGCAGTTGGCCTCTGGTAGTGCTTCTTATCGCTAGCAGTTCCTTTTGTTCTTCGATGTTCGTTCTATTCACAGGGGACTTGAACCCCTTTTGGTTCCAGTGCATGCTACGCACACACAAGGCGCAGAACCACAACCGCCTGATCCGCTCCGAGTCGAATTTTCACCGTGATTGGAAACTTCAACCCATAGTCAACGCGCGGCTGCCGTCAGGCGGTTGGTGTGCTATGACGTTGGCCAAAATATTCTCTTGCGAAAGTGCGTCATTGGCGTATGGTGCGTCTGAGCCAATGATTTTCTATGAGACTGACGTTTTCACAGCCAGAATTGTCGAGCTTATCGACGATGAATCGTACTCGACCCTACAAGCGGTGCTCATCGCCGATCCAGAAGCTGGCGACCTCATTCCAAAGACGAGAGGCCTGCGTAAGATTCGATGGATGGGAAGTGGGCGCGGCAAGCGCGGTGGAATACGGGTCATTTACTACTTGGTCTGCCAAGACGAGATTTACATGCTTTACGCTTATCCCAAGAATCAACAGTCGGATTTGAGTCCGCGCCACTATCAGATGCTTAGAGAACTTGTTGAACAACACTTGGAACCATGAACGAGAAAGATTTTGATTTACTGTGCGAGAGTATCCGTCAGGCCGGTGAGATCCGGCGCGGAGTGCGAAAGCCGTCGCGGACATTCGTAATTGAGGATCCCAATCCCAAGGAGATTCGTGAGCGTTTGGGACTATCGCAGTCCCGATTTGCATCCATCATCGGCGTAAGTGTCCGCACACTCCAGAATTGGGAGCAAGGTCGGCGCGAGCCTGAGGGACCTGCGAAGGCGTTGCTTCGTGTCGTAGACCGTGAGCCGCAAGCGGTATTACACGCACTCCACGCCAGCTAAAAACAGAAGGCGAACCCCAAAGATAGCTTCGGGCGATAGCCCCGATGCTATCCGTTGTTGAACTGGCCCAGGCCGGTCGGGCGGGCGCGGTTACGGGCGCTCTTGCGGTTTCAATTCGCGCCTCAGAGTCAGTGACTTAACGCTGCCATCGG
>CAZVMS010000249.1:0-16656 GCA_964628795.1 uncultured Haloferula sp.
GTCCGTCGCATCGCTTACCGGTCGTTAGCACCAAGGACGCAACCCCGTTGGGGTTGGATCATATTGCGTGGAGGTCCCGGGGTAGGCCGTCGTTCCTCCGGCCAACCCCGGGCTTTGGGAAGAATCCCCGTTGGGGAAAATGCCGCCGTTCGTGCCGTTCGTGCCGTTCGTGCCGCCATCCGTACCGGTCACACCGCCGGCCACACCGCCGGTCACACCGCCGGCCACACCCTGCGCGCCATCCGCACCGTCACCACCCATCGCCCATCATGAGCTTCCCACGCTACCCGAAATACAAGGACAGCGGCGTCGAATGGCTCGGCGAGGTGCCGGAGCATTGGAAGACCGCGCAGTTCAGGCATTTCGTGGACATTGAGAATGGTTCAGACCACAAGCACATCGAGCAGGATGGCGGATACCCGGTCTACGGCTCAGGCGGCATCTTCGCATACGCATCGGACTACCTATTTGACGGGGAGTCCGTCCTTCTTGGGAGAAAAGGCACCATCGACAAACCCCTTCATGTAACCGGTTCATTTTGGACGGTGGACACAATGTATTGGACGAAGATCAAACCGGATACGTCGGGGCGATACGCTTACTACGCCGCAACAACCATTCCGTTCAACTACTACTCGACCAGCACGGCGCTCCCAAGCATGACCAAAGGGGCGCTAAATGGTCATCGTCTTCCGCGACCACCGCTCCCCGAACAAACCGCCATCGCCGCCTTCCTCGACCGGGAGACGGCGAAGATCGATGGGCTGGTGGCGGAGCAGCGGCGGCTGATGGAACTGCTGAAAGAAAAACGGCAGGCCGTCATCTCCCACGCCGTCACCAAAGGCCTCAACCCCGACGCCCCCATGAAGCCTTCCGGCATCGAATGGCTCGGTGACGTGCCGGAGCATTGGGAGGTGCAGCGTGTGAAGTCAGCGAGCACATTCACAACGAGTGGCCCGAGGGGGTGGTCGGAGCGCATCACCGAGGAAGGAGCGCTTTTTATTCAGAGTGGAGACCTAAATGAAACGCTGGGAATCGACTTTGGTGAGGCGAAGCGAGTTTCGATTCAGAACGACGCAGAAGCCGCACGCACGCAGCTTTTCGATGGAGATGTCGTCGTGTGCATCACCGGAGCGAAAACAGGGAAGGTTGCTCTTAGCAGATCGCAACCTGAACCCGCCTATGTAAATCAGCATCTTTGCCTTATTCGGCCTGGCTCTGAGATTCTGCCGCTGTTCCTCGCCATTGGGCTGAAGGGTGACGTAGGGCAAACCTACTTTGAGGTTTCGCAGTATGGGCTGAAACAGGGGTTGAGCTTGGAAAACGTTAGAGAGTGCCCAGTGCTTCTGCCTCCTATCGCCGAACAAGAGGCAATTACGGATTATGTTGCGAGCGAGACCAGCAAACTCGACACCCTCACCGCCGAAGCCCAACGCGCCATCGACCTGCTCCAAGAACGCCGCACCGCGCTGATCTCCGCCGCCGTCACCGGCCAGATCGATGTGAGGAAGGAGGTGGCGGAGTGAGCGAGGAAGTTTGGGACTTCGATCGCGCAATGGATATGCTGGCACGCGTGATGTTTTGTGAAACGGAGTCAGAGAAAGGTAGGTCCGGGCGAGACGCCCGAACCCACGGACTGGAGCGGGACGCTCCAGCCACATTCTGAAGGCGTTTCACAAATGGTGATGCGCGGCAGTATAGCGACTGGCTTGGACAAAGTGGGGCAAAGGAACCTAGCGGCGAAGAATCCATGCGATCGTATTGAGCCATCAGGGCTTATGTGATCGCATGAATCATTGAATTCAATGCGATCGCATAAATAAATCGCTTGCATGCGATCGTATAAGTTGCGAGTCTTCCTCTGTGATCGTCAATTCCGCCAGTGACCTTGGCGTTTTGGTTCGCTCGAAACGAAAGCAGCAAGGTTGGAGCCAACAGGATCTGGCCATGAAGGCCGATGTGAGTCCATTATGGATCTCGCAATTCGAGCGTGGCAAGCCCACGGCGCACATCGGGCTGGTCATTCGGACTCTCAAGGAACTGGACGTGAAACTGTGGGTTGGGACAGGTCCCGACGCCGTTCCCCGGGCCAAGGCGACGGTGGTCAATCTGGACGATCTTCTGGGAGGTAAGCCCGAATCACTGGACCTAGAGGAAAAGGTCGAAAAGGTCCCCGACCCACCGAAAGGATGAGCGATACCCTCGAAGCCATTTACGACGGACGCTGGGTTGGGCGCTTGTACTACGAGAGTGACCGGATGCGTTTCGTCTATGCCGAGGAATGGCAGAACGAGCCGGACGCGTTTCCCCTGTCGCTCTCGATGCCGCTGGTGGGGCGAGAGTATCCCGATGCCGTGGTCCGCCCGTTCATCAACGGTCTGCTTCCGGACAACAACGAGGTGCTGAAACGCTGGGGCCAGAAGTTTCATGTGTCGCCACGCAATCCTTTCCGGATGCTCTTCCACATCGGTGAGGAATGTGCCGGAGCCATCCAATTCGTACCTTCCGACGAAGTGGACAACTGGTTCGGCGACTCTCCGCCCAAGGGTGTGGATTGGCTCGAGCCTTCGGATTTTGTCGAGCGTGTCGAATGTCTGGTCCGCGACGGATCACAGGCACGAAGGATGGCGGACGAGGGGCAATTCAGTCTGGCTGGTGCCCAGGCGAAGACGGCTCTCTTCCGGGACCCCGCGACTGGAAACTGGGGCATCCCGAGGGGAACCCTTCCCACCACACACATCATCAAACCGAACCGGGAGGAGTTCGACAGCTTCGAGATCAACGAGCACTTCTGTCTGCGGTTGGCAGATTCTCTCGGCCTGCGAGCGGCGAAATCATGGACGGAGACCATCGGTGGAGTCCGGGCGATCATCGTGGAGCGCTACGACCGCCAACGGATTCAGGACCGCAACCTCCGAATCCATCAGGAGGATTGTTGCCAGGCGCTGGGGGTTTCTCCGGACCGAAAATACGAGAGCGAAGGGGGCCCTTCCGCGAAGGCGATCTTCGACCTGATCCGTGAAAGCTCGAGTCGCCCGAAAGAGGACGCCCAGCGTTTCCTGGACGCCATCATTTTCAACTACCTGATTGGCGGAACGGATGCCCACTCCAAGAATTTCAGTCTCCTCATCGCGGGCGGCGGGCAAATCCGGCTTGCTCCGCTGTACGATCTTATTTCAATCCTTTGCTATCGTCATGAACCCAAGAAGGTGAAGCTGGCCATGAGGATTGGCGGTGAGTATCTGATCCGGAAGATCGGAGTGCGCCAATGGGAGAAGGCGGCCGCGGAGTGGCGGCTGGATCACGATCAGGTTTGCGAACGTGTCACCCATCTCGCCGGCTCCATGGAGAACGCGGTATCCGAAGTGGTCCGCACCCTGACAGCAGAGGAGCAAGCCGTGGCGCGAATCCTGCCCGAACTGACCGAAAAGGTTGTCGAACAGTCAGTCTGTTGCCTAAAGGAATTTTGAGCATTCTGAACGAGCCCGCATCCCATGAGCCTTCACAAAGAAATCAGCTTCGAGAACGAAATCTGCGAGCACCTCGCTGCAAACGGATGGCTCTACGCCGAGGGCGATCACAAGCTCTACGACCGGGCGCGCGCGCTGTTCCCGCCGGACGTGCTGGCGTGGGTGAAGGAGGCTCAGGCTGAGGCTTGGGAGACGCTGACGAAGAATCATGGAGCGGGGGCTGGGGAGGTCTTGTTAGATCGCCTCCGCGAGCAGCTCGCCCAGCGAGGAACGATCGACGTGCTTCGCCATGGGATCGAGTTGCTGGGCCTGAAGAAGCCCCTCAAGCTGGCGGAGTTCAAACCGGCCTTCGGGCTGAATCCTGACATCATCGCCCGCTATGAGGCCAACCGCTTGCGCGTCGTGCGTCAGGTTCGCTATTCGCTTCACTGCGAGAACAGCATCGATCTCGTCCTTTTCCTCAATGGGCTACCGGTATCGACGGTGGAGCTAAAGACTGACTTCACCCAGAGTATCAATGATGCCATCGACCAGTATCGCTACGACCGTGATCCGAAGCCGAAGGGGCAGACTGCTGAGCCCTTGCTGAGCTTCCCCAGTGGGGCCTTGGTGCATTTCGCCGTCAGCAATCGTGAGGTCCACATGACGACCAAGCTGACCGGGAAGAGTTCTTCCTTCCTGCCCTTCAACCTGGGTGACGATGGGGCTGCCGGAAATCCCGAGAATCCGAACGGGCATCGGACCGCCTATCTGTGGGAGCAGATTTGGGACCGGGAAGGATGGTTGGAAATTCTGGGGCGCTACATCATCGCCAAGCGCAACAAGAAGCAGCAGATCGATCAGGTGATTTTCCCCCGCTACCAGCAGCTCGACCTGACTCGCAAACTGCAAGGGGCCGTGCTGGAGGACGGACCGGGCGAAAATTATCTGGCCCAACACTCGGCGGGGTCAGGCAAGACGAACTCGATTGCGTGGACCGCGCATTTCTTTTCCGAGCTGCATGATGCGTCTAACAACAAGGTCTTCGATAGCGTGCTGGTGGTCTCCGATCGGAATGTGATCGATTCCCAGCTTCAGGACGCGCTGTTCAGTTTCCAGCGCAAGCAAGGGGTCGTGGCGACGATCAAGGGCAAGGGCGGCAGCAAGAGCGAGGAGCTGGCCGAGGCGCTCTCCGGCGACAAGAAGATCGTGGTCTGCACGATCCAGACTTTCCCCTTTGCGCTGGAGAAGGTGCGGGAGTTGGCGGCGACCGAGGGGAAGCGTTTCGCGGTGATTGCCGATGAAGCGCATAGCTCCCAAACCGGTGAAGCGGCGGCGAAGCTGAAGGCGCTTCTCAGCCCGGAGGAGTTGGAAGAGTTCAAGGACGGCGGCGAGATCAGTGCGGAGGACCTGCTGGCGGCGCAGATGGCGAGCCGGGCAGAGGACAAGGGGATCACCTTCGTCGCCTTCACCGCGACACCCAAGGGAAAGACGTTGGAGCTTTTCGGCACGCGGCCGGATCCCACGCGCAAGCCGGCAAAGGACAATGTTCCGTATCCCTTTCACGTCTACTCCATGCGCCAGGCCATCGAAGAGGGATTCATCCTCGATGTGCTCAAGAACTACACCAGCTACAAGCTGGCCTTCCGGCTGGCGCACGAGGGCAAGGATTACGACGAGAAACAGGTCGAGCGGGCCACGGCGATGAAGGGCATCATGGGCTGGGTGCGCCTCCATCCCTACAACATCTCGCAGAAGGTGGAGATTGTGGTCGAACACTACCGCGAGAACGTGGCCTCATTGCTCGATGGGAAAGCCAAGGCGATGGTCGTGGTGGGAAGTCGCAAGGAAGCCGTCCGCTGGAAGCTGGCGATCGAGCGATACATCAAGGAGCAGGGTTACCAAATCGGGACACTCGTTGCCTTCTCGGGCAAGGTGTCGGATGAGGAGTCGGGCACCGAGGAGTTCACAGAGACGGGCGGCACCCTGAACCCTAGACTGAAAGGCAGGGACATCCGCGAAGCCTTCAAGGGCGACGAATATCAGATCCTGCTGGTGGCGAACAAATTCCAGACCGGCTTCGATCAGCCGCTGCTGTGCGCCATGTATGTAGACAAGCGGCTCGCGGGTATCCAGGCGGTCCAGACCCTTTCCCGGCTGAACCGCTGCTACCCCGGCAAGGACACCACTTATGTGGTCGATTTCGTCAACGATCCCAAGGAGGTGCTGGAGTCCTTCAAGGTCTACCACACGACAGCGGAGCTGGAGACGACGACCGATCCGAACCTCGTCTACAACCTCCGCGCCAAGCTCGATGCGGCGGGCTACTACGACGACTTTGAGGTGAACCGGGTGGTGGCCGTGGAATTGAAGCCAGGAGCCAAGCAGAGCGAGCTGGTGGCCGCCGTGGAGCCCGTGGCGGACCGACTGCTGAAGAAGTTCAAGGCCGCCAAGGAAGCTTTCAGGAGCGCCGTGGAGAAGGGCGACGATGCGGGCCAGAAGTCAGGGAAGGAAGAGATGGACGCGCTTATCCTCTTCAAATCTGACCTCGGCACCTTCCTCCGGCTCTACTCTTTCCTGTCCCAGATTTTCGACTACGGAAACACCGACATCGAGAAGCGGGCGATCTTTTACAAGCAGCTCATCCGCTTGCTGGATTTCGGGCGGGAGCGCGATGGGGTGGATCTCTCCAAGGTGGTGCTGACCCGCCACCGTTTGAAGCATCAAGGCAAGCAGAACCTCGGTCTGAACGAAGGAGATGGGGAGCAACTGAAGCCCATTACCGAGGCAGGTGCCGGCAAGCTTCAGGAGAAAGAGAAAGTCTACATGGCTGCGTTGATCGAGAAGCTGAATGATCTCTTCGGCCAGGACACGACCGACCAGGACCAACTTGTCTACGTGAACGGCGTCATCATGGGAAAGCTGCTGGAGTCCGACACTCTCAGGAAGCAGGCGGCGAACAATTCCAAGGAGCAGTTCGCCACATCACCCGACCTGATGCACGAGCTGGAGAATGCCATCATTGAAGCACTCGACGCCCATACTTCGATGAGCACAAAAGCTCTGAACTCGCCCAATGTGAAGAAGGGGATGCTAAGGCTGCTTCTACAACACTCCGGCCTCTGGGAGAAGCTGCGGCAGGGTGACGCGGCGGCGTAAGCCGAGGGGGAACCACACCTACGAGTCCCCCGCTACTCCTCCTCAATCATCCGCGCCAGATCAACCCCGAGGGCGCGGGCGACCTTCAGAAGAGAATGAAGCGTTGGGCTGGTCTCCAGGCTCTCAATGTGACGCAGACCCGTCCGGCTGATCCCGGCCATTTCGGCAAGACGCTGCTGGGAGATGCCTTGCTCGATCCGCGCCTGGCGGAGGGCCTTGCAGATGGCGTTGACGGTCTTCTTCTCTCGGTCGGGCTTCACGCCTGACCATTTATGGCCTTGCTTCCTTGATTGGAGGTGACCATAAATGGCCAGATGGGTGGGGCCTGACCGCAGTGCTTTCGGCTCTCGTAATCTAACTGTCCGTAGTATGGAAATTGGCGACTTCGATGACCTTGGCGCGGCCTCTGCCGTGAGGACTGATGGGATACGCTTCGAGGAACGAGGTGACGCCGCGATCTGGGTGAAGCCGCCAAATGAAGCGATCACGGGTGGCTTTAGCCGGCTGGAACCTCCTTCCAGTCCTTCTTCCGAAGATCTTCCATCACGACTTCACACAACAAGTGTGCCACTAGCGACCATCTCCGACTGGATGGAACCAACACAAAGGGGACGAGCCGCAGGCGGGGACCTATACCCACGCAGGGTACGAGCGCGGGCTAACGAAGCCTGTAAAGGTGCGATTCTGTTGTGATGCTTTGAGCGGATGAGACAGGGAACAAATAGAATAACTGAAAAAATGAGTAAGGGAAAAAAGTCAATTGGCTATCTTTTCGCCAGAGTCCTTGTTGCGCTGCTACTGATACCCAGCCTCGCCCTGTTCTCCTATTCCCTATCGTTGCCCTTCAGAAACAGCGAGATCAGTTCCTCTTATTCAAGCGGCCCCGACCCGATCATTGTGACAGCCGTAGCGATCTGCCTACTTGGAGGTGCCAGCTACTTATTGACATTGCTTTACCGATGGGTGCATCGATTGGAGCAAACGCTGGCTCCTGCTGAGTATCGGGGCTCATTTTCCAAATGGTTCAAACCCTCGGAAGGAACTGTTGGAGTTTCCTTCCTTCTCGGCTTCGTCTTTGGACTGCTATCCGGAATTTCATCGTTCCTAGCACTGGTCTTTATTACGATCTCGTGTTGCAGCTTTGCTGTTCTCTTTGATGTCGCAGCGCAGCGCAGAATGATCAGCAAGGAGGCGAGACGTTTGAGACGGGAGAAGATCCGAAAACAGAAGGCGGAAGTCGCAGCCAAATCACAAGAAGGGCTTCAAACGCATACAGGTTCAGAAAATATCGAAACAGGTCCCGACGACCCTGAAGGCATCAATAGACAGCGCGAAAACGAACTGTCCGTAAGGCACGGCGGCTTTTCAAAAGTCATTACAACTTGTCGGAAGAACAAGGCGCTAGCCACCGTGATAGTCATGATTGGTCTTTTAGCAGTTGGATCATTGGCATGGCTATTAAGGCCAGAAGAGAAAATTGCGAAGAAGCCGGTTTCTTATTGGATCAAACAATTGGAGGATCTTGACTGGGAGACTCGGTCGAATGCGGCGGAAAAAATCGAAAATTCAACAGCGGACCTGAGTCGTTATGAGGGACGACTCAGGAAACTCGCAGAGGAGGGAAACTTCGATGCAGGAAGGCTCATCGCCGTCGGGTTAGGAGATGGATCTTATTACCTCGACCACTGGGAGCCTTCACTCAAAGCCATTGGATACCGGGGCAGCAGCGATGAGATTCTAATAGCGGTAGCCAAATGTGACAGCTGGGCAGGCTTGACAATCCTAGAGACGGCCAAGCGCGAACTTCAACTGGTGGAAATAGAGTTGAAAGAAAGAGACGCCGACGGAACACACAGCGGCGACGACTTCGACTTCCTAAAGGATAGGAAGGCGGGCCTTCGTCGCATTATCTCTGAGGTCGAAGCGTCGCATGACGAACCTCAAAAACAATAAACGCCACTTGTTTTTAAACCACAGAATCAAGAGTGAATCGGAAGGAGAGCAACAAGATCCAAATGCTGTAATTCTATACCGGAGTCGCTACTTCTAGAAGGGGCGAGTCTTTCACAATTTTTTGCTTCACGAGGAACTTCCAGGTGCTCCACATCTTCCCTATTTTCCTCGCTGGAGGGTTCATCGGCTATGCTGTGAGGGAATCCGATTCGTGGTTGCCGAGAGCGTTCCAGGGCGACTCAAGGTCGAATTGAGGTGGCCGCATTCGTTGAGAACGGGGCTCGCTAATGTCACACGCTACGAGCGCCGGACGTAACGAATCGCGCCAATCGAATCCAACTGCTCGATCAACCCCGGAACGTTCAAGGGCATTGGACCAGACAGCTTCTTATTGATCTCAGCAAACAGCCAATGTCGCATGAGCCGAACATCTAAGCGCTTCATGAGACGACTTGCACCTACTGCCGCAGCGTTACGGCTCCGGCATTTTGGGTAGGTCATGAGGTAGGCGGTTGTCATCGACGGCAAACCGAAGCCAAAACGATTGTTCTTGGCAATGGGTGTCACACTGATCATCGCGAATCTCTGGTGTGACCACTTGATTTCCCGAGGAATCATGTGACGGGGTAACGGGTATTTCGCGGAGGGGGTTTTGTTAAGCTTCTCAATAACTTCCGCCGGCCGGCCGACAGAGCCTTTTCGAGTGAAAACCCTTATCCAGCCTAGTTCTTCCGCCTGTTCTACTTCCCACCACCAAATGCCGTGGCCCCTTTCTAAATCGCGGATTGTAGCACTCCCTCCAAGTCGGTCGAGAACTCGCAGTAGACGGTTGAGGCGTTCGAGGCAGAGACTGTGTGACATTGGTGCGTTGCGTTACGGATTGTGACAGCGTTACGGGTTGTGACAGCTTGGGACCGCGTCACACTTTCTCCAACGATGTGACACGCGTGACATTTCGGTTTTCATGCCTGGCTGAGAGCTTCCTAGTTCTGAGTTCTCCCCTCGCCACCTCGATAGCTTTGGTCAAAACACTTTCAATCGCTTGGCGCTTTTCGCCTTCAAAGGGCGGCTGTGGTGATGATGAGCCTTGAGATCTTTCCCTCGGAACGTTCCGGTGGGTTGCCCCTTCCTTTTCGGGTTGCGGCAGTCGCCAGTTGATCCTCATACGGTCCGGTCCGGGTGGGTTTGGTGATTGCTCGGGTTCAGCGGTAGATGAATGGAGATTGAAAATCACGGCGAGGGTCCCTCCTGCGAAAAACCGGGATAAGCCAAGGAAGGCAAAGAGTGCTTTTATGGCTTCGGCATGAGTTGATTTGGCTCCTGAACAACAGAACAAGGGTTGGTTGCCCCGTATATTAGATATACGGGGGCAACCCAACCTTTGCTCCTCAAGGGTTGGTTGGTTGCAAGGGTCAAGGGTTGGTTTCATTTCGACCATTGCTCTTTGTGTTCAGGGAGACAGAACCAGATTAGTCGATGTCCCCCTTTCGGGTTCTTCTCGCTCCACTCCGCAACAAGCGGCGGGTCAGCGGTCCTCGCGTCCTTGAGCGCGTCCTTCGCTGCCGATAGTCCGCATCTGGCTTGACTCTGCACTGCGGCGAGCAAGTCGGGGCGTTTCATTGCTCCGGTTTTCAATGCCGTCACCACGTCGCTTGCGTCGGCCTTTCGCTTACCCTTTGCCGGTGCCGCTTCTCCAATCAGTTCTTCGGCCTCGTCGTAATCGACGGGAAGCCATGCGGGGCGTTCTGGATTGTCGGAGCGTTTGACGAAATAGGAAGGCGTGAACTTGTCGTCGCCATCCTTCCAGCCTGTCGTCTGTCGCTTCCCTACCTTGAGCTCGAAAAGCCCGTTGGCCTTCGTTGGTCGCAGCGTCAGCACGGAGCGCGGAATGTTTGCCATTTCGCTGCCACCTATACCGGAATAAACATCGTCTGTTTCATCCCAGCTCTTTGTTGTCATCCTGTTCGTATGACTCGCGACAATCGCGGCACACTCGAATTGCTGAAGTAATGGGAGAAGCCACACGCGAAACCATTCCGATGCGTTGGCTACGATGTCGCCGCCGATGTAGGAAAACAGCGGATTGACCAGCACGAGGTCTGCGGGTTCTTGCTCCAGGAGTTTCGGAAGGCGGACGTGGAATTGATTGCCGACATGCTCCCGGCTGAAGTCGGTTCTCAGGTTTCGGTCGAGCGTTTCAAGGTCTGACTCGATCAATCGTTTTCCGGTGATGGCTTCGGAGTGCTCAAGGAATCCTTCCCGGCATTGGCCAAGTGTTACGTCGTCATCCTCGCCGGAGAATAGGAGCACGCGGAGTGGTCGGGTTGGTTGGATTCCGAAATAGGGAAAGCCAAGTCCCCACGCATACGCGGCCTGAGTGATGCCAACGGACTTCCCGGCTCCGGCAGTGGAAATGAACGTCGCAGCGTCTCCCATGCGAAGCCATCCATTGCCAAGGATTACGCGCTCGGGTGGGCAGTCGGTAGGGAAGCCCATCACACCCCTTGCAATATGTGGGTCGGTTGGCGGGGTGAATGTTTCCATCTGAATCATGAGAAGAGTTCCTCCGGTTCGATTTCGTCCTTCACGTCGGTCAGGTCTTTGCCTTCCGGCAATATCACCACGTCCACGGTGCATCCTATCTCTAGCAGGAGTTCCCGCCAGTTTGCCGCCATGATTCTTCCGGAATTGTCGCCGTCCGGCACGAGTCGCACATGGCGGCCTCGGAACCACGGTACAAGCTCGGGGTGGAGGGTCTTATTGGCCGCTCCAAGAAGTGCGATCGGTTGCCACGAATTGAGTATGCCAGTGACTTCCATGCGATACCGGCAAAGCAAATGAAATGCGGTTAGTAGATCGGTTGTGCCTTCGGTGATGAAGATGCCCGTTTCCTTCTTGGAGTGCTTGAGCATCGCAGCTCCAGGTAGCCATGACTTATCAACCCCCTTAAGACGGTAAACCTTTTCGCCGTTGAATGCTCCACCGTCGCAGCGCCGGATTTCCCCGGCCTTGTTTGCCTCGTCGGTGATGACAAAGCAGCGGATTCCATTCACCATCACAAAGCGAAGGATTCCGCTCTGAACGGCCACATATACCGAGCGGTAGGAAAGCCCCCTCTTTTTGGCAAATGCGGTCCATGTTTCCTCGTTGCCTGTTACAAGGTCTCCCGGCCATTGAATCCGCTTCTCTGGTTCCGCTGTCGTGAAGGTTGGGCTTTCTCCCGTGTCGATTCCCATACGCTCAAGAAACCAAGCGCGGGTATCGGTCCAGTCTCCACCGATGGCTTCCCTAACGAACCCCACCCTGTCGAGATGGTCGCCACGGCTCCGGTCGGAAAACCAGCGGTCATCCTTCGATATATCGCAGCTCGGGTGTTCGTCGGGGCGGAAGGGTGACGAGAACTTGGTTCCCAGTTGTGGTGGGCTCCCTGGTAGCCGCAGCATCTTCCAGAGGGCGGTGATGGTGTAGGTGGCGTTCGCCTCCGAAAAAATATCTTTCATGGCAAGCAATGGATGTTGCGGCCTGACTCGTGATCGGATAGTCTCTCGGCGGTTAATTACTTCCGCCGGGTCGGGCCTTTCACAAGGTTCGGCCCGGTTTTTTAGTCGAGGAGAGCATCCAGTTCAGACACACGAAATCGAAACTCACCGGTCGGGGTTCGTTTCGGGTTGAGCCGCCCACTCTTGATCCAACGGCGAATCGTTGGAGTGGAAATGTCCAGGTGCTTGCAAGCGGAAAGAGTGTTAATCCAAGGCTCGGCGCCATGGCTGTTTCCGACGGGTGGTTTGTCTTTGGTGTTCATGATTGCTTAAGAGCTTTCAGAAGCTCGCAATCATGCTCGCAAGTCGGGTAAAGGCGCAGGATGAGGCCCAAATACCCTGCAAAGGCGCAGAAATGGCCCAGGTAGTCCCGTAAAAGGCGCAGAATTAGCCCGTTGGCTGTCGATAAAGGCGCAGGATCTGGCCCGTATCGCAAATAGGGACGCAGAAATTGCTCATGGAGCCACTCTAACGACGCTGATCGTCTCGCGAGTTGGTCACCTCACGTGAAAAAGCAAAAAGGTAATATTTATCTGATGATCTCGCTGGAGATCCGGTCGTAGCACTCGCGGGCGATCCCAATGTGGTGGGGCTTGAAGCCTGATTCTATTAACGTCGCTGGAATTCCGGTTTGGTCGAACGACTTATCCAGCGACGCCAACAATGGACCGAAGAAGGCTTTTGACTTCTTTACGGTTGGCACGGAACCTAGGCACCCGGTTGCGGCAAGCTGTTCAAGAAACTCCGGAATACCTGCGAATGAGGAAAGACCACCTGATTCTTTGGCAAAACGCAGTAGATCAGAAAGTCTCAAATTCCATCGACATCGTTCTTGGTTGGCATTGCTGATGTCAGCCGCCTTTCTCCGTGAGTTTGCCTTCTTCTTCCCTTTCGCAACCGTTGTCTTCGAGTGCTTTTGATATGTAGACCGATGACGGACCCAGAATGCTCCGAATTTCTCGCAGACAAAGGCCAGGCTTCCTATCGATCGAACCGTATCATCGCCTTTCCACCAACCTTCATGGTGCCGACGGCCAATCGACTGGATCTCTTCAGGCAGTGGCTTTGATGGAGTGAATTCTTCACAGAGGGCCTTCTGACGCCTCAGTCTCTCAAGAGTTACTCGGGATTCAGGGTTCGTAGTTTTTTCCGGCTTTCCGGCAAACTCTCTCTCATAAAAATCCCTCTCCGAACACATCATGGGTTCCTCAAGAACGCCCCAGCAGGAGAGATAGTCCACAAAGGCTTCCTCCAATGTGATCTCGGAAACTTTTGATGATTCAACAGCAAAAGTCAGAGCCGCTCTCAGCGAACATGGAAGGGATGGAGGCTTCAAACCACGTGCCTTGGCCGTCCGTTCGACAATCGCAGTGTAATATGCGTTGTCTTCCCTGGTTGTGAGCTGCTGGAGTCCCCCGAAAATTTCACTTAATCTCATTGCGAGAGGTCGCTTTTTGGGATCAAGCCTTTCCAAATCCAGAGAATCCGCTGCCCCCCAGTGTTCAGAGATACCAAGCTCGGAAGCGATTCTTATAAGGGTGCTCAAGCTCATCGAATCAACCTGCTTTTGGAAGTTTTCCTCTGCCAGTTGTCGGGCAGCCTTTTGGATTTCGGATGCTCGTCTAACCAATTCCATCGCATCGAGACCGCTTCCGTCGTTTATTGTGGAAGATGCAAGGTGGGCCAATTGCGTCGAGTTTTCCTCTTCTTCGACATAGCGCCGAACGGCGTCTTCATCGATTTCTCCCTTGATCATTCTCGCAATCTCACCCTGCTGCCACTTCTTCATTTCGCTGTTCTTTGTTGTTCGTCTCGATCTTGCTTCAGATCCCTTGCATCGATGACCTTGTCCGATGCTCCAAGCAGCCCTTCGAACGCTTTTGGAGTCACCGTCTTCTTCTTGTCGGCGTAGAAGGCGGACGTGATTCGGATGTCCGAGTGTCTGAGATACCTGCTTGCTTCGAAGATCCCATGTTCGCTGGCGATGATGCTCCCAATCTCTTTACGCATCGTGTGGATCGGCTTCGCGGCTTCGACTCCTTGCTCACGAAGCCACACGATCAGTCGCGTGAAAGTAGAGTTGCAGCGATAGGTCCGTGCTTTGAGCTCCGACCGAGGTTGATTCGGGCTTTCGATCACGAAGATGCTTTCTGGGTTCTGAGCCCGATACCCCCTGAAGAGGGCGATGGTGTCGGCATCCAAGTCGATTTCGCCGGCGCTGTCCTCACTCTTCAGCTCGTGGTATTCGGTGGACTCGATTCGGAGCACTCCTTTAGTGAAGTCAAAGGACCTCCACAGGAGGTGATCGATCTCGGATCTCCGCAATCCGCAGACCAAGGACAGGAGCATTACCTTGAATGCCTCGGTATCTTGTTTGCCGAGTTCCCGCTTTGCCTTGGCCAAGATGGCGTAAGGGTCAACACGGGAAACGTAGCGAAGCGATGGGGACTTCTCCATCGTCACTTCGTCAAATGGGAGAGGTCTAGAGAGTTCCAGCCTCTGTTCCAAAAAGGGCAGTAGTTTCTTTCCGAGGAGTGCCTTTGCATTTCGGATGAGCGAGTTGACCGTGACAATCGCCCGGCGTCTTGCAAGTGGGTCAGAACCGGCCGCCTTTAGACGAGCGTTCTTCCAGGCGACCACATCAATTGGCCTCACGCTTGCCAGCACGACACTGTCTACTTTCCTCCGCCATGCTTCGAGATCGGTGAAGCCGTCCTCCTCAACACTTCCGTGCTTAATCTTTCTGATCTCGGAAACGATTCGACGCAGTGCCTTTGCGTATTCGTCGAGCGTATGTCGGCGAGCGTTTGAGATCGAAGCCGCCTCCTCGATGAGTCGCCCAACGGTCACCGACTTGGAATCGATTTCGCACTCGGGCTTATAGTGTGCCAAAGCTTCATTGAGTCCGTTCGCTTGGATGAAAGAGTAAATCTCGGCCGCCTTTGCCGCCGCCTTCTTTTTGTTCGGAGTCCCCAGTGGAAACCACTCTCTTCGACCAGAGACCTGCATTCGGGCAGAGTAGTTTGCTGAGTCGTGGAAACTCAGGCGCTGTCCCTCAAGCCAGTATCTTGAGTCCGCCTTGCTCCGAACAAAAATGGCCCGCTCCTGATCCTGGCGGGCCATTTCCGGGCCATTCTTCGACTCCATCAATGATCTCGATTGATCACTATTGATATTCCTCATGGCCGATTGAGGATCTAAACAAGAGGGAGTTACAACGAAAAACGGCTATCATTGGTGATCATGCGTAACTCATTGATTTTGCTAGGCGGGGCAGACTGGAAATCTGCTGGCGTGAGCCTACGAAGGTTCGAATCCTTCTCTGCCCACCACTTTCAGAATCAGGGAGTTACGAGGAATTCGTGGCTCCCTTTTTCGTTCGGTGGCAAACCGCAGTATGGCAATAGTGTGCCACTTTTGGAGTGGAGCTTTTCCTTCGGTGTTAAGGCTTCCGTCGGCGGCTGGGCAAGTTTCGTCTTATGCGTGGATGGTATGAGCCTAATCAAAAAAAGGGAGCAGCCTTCCCCAGAGCCCCCCTCTTAGGGCCCAGGGAAAGTGGATTTGGCGGCGTTCCTATCCAGCTGGGGCGTTGCCTTTGCTGGACTCTACCTGGTTCAAATGCCGCTCGCGCGACATCCTCAAGTCGGACTCCCATCCTGGACGCACGCGGTCCAGTAAGCCTCGGATGATGTCCGCGCCGAAGAACTCAATGAGATCGGCGGCGATGCGGCGTTTCAGGTTCAGGGCGGCGCTGTCCTTGAGACCACAGAGTTTGCCGCCCTCTCGCATCGGGACGCTCCAGCCACATTCAGAAGGCGTTTCACATATGGTGATGCGCGGCAGTCTAACAGAATTTGTTGTCATCAATTTTGAGAAGACGTTTCCGGAGCGATTCTGGATTAATTTGGGACGGCGGGCGGACCGTCGGGGGAATTCGAATGGATGCTCGGGCAAACCGGGATGACGGCGGAGAGATTTCCGGCGGTGGATGCGCGTTTCGTCGGACGGATGGCGCTTGAGTGGAGGAAGGAGGAATTGGCAGGAGTCTCTCCTCTGGTGAGGGGCTATGAGTCGGCGGGGCGCTACGCCTTGGCGCTAACGAAAAGGTTGGCGGTGGGGCGGGCGCGGCAGCGCGGCGCGGAGGCGGTGTTGCTGCTTGAGGATGATTGCGTGCTTCATCCCAACCTGCTCGGGCTGATGGAAATGATGGAGCTACCGGAAGATTGGGGGATTCTCTATCTGGGTTGTGCGCACCATTTCAGCCTACCAGAAGGGTGGCACCCAGAAGCAACTGCGCGATATGATCGATCGGACGTGGGAGAAGATGTATGGGGGCGGTGCGGGGGAAGCTCGCCAGGCAGGAAGCTCGAAGCTTGCGCTGATGTTCCTGACACGGGGCGATGTGAATTTGCCGGAGGTTTGGAGGGACTTCGTGGCGGCGGTGCCGGAGCGAGTCAGGATTTTCAGTCATCCGAAGGATCCGGCGGCGGTTGAGGGCGGGTTTCTCGAGGACAGCGTGATCCGTGAACACTTTGAGACGGAGTGGGGATCGATTT
>CAZVMS010000250.1:0-32645 GCA_964628795.1 uncultured Haloferula sp.
TGAACGAACTTCGCTGCCATGCGGGAGCTTGAAAGGATCTGCTTATAAGATCGAGATCTAAGTCCGACAGACTGCTAGGCTCCGCGCCGCTGCAAAAGCCCCCATTGGCTTGCTGTCACGTGAGCGCGGTGTCACGAGGACGATTGCTGCCTATGAGGCCGAGACGAAGTTTTCCGAAATCCTGCGTGAGGCAGCGGCGGGCAAGACTTTTGTGATCACCCGCAACGGCCAACGTATGGCAGAGTTGCGTCCGTGTCCGCCGGCAGCTAGTCAGCGCAAGCGCGGGATGATGAAGGAGGCGTTTGGACCGGTTCCGGCGGATTTTAATGAACCCCTGGCTGATTCCGCCGATTACCAATGAGGCTGCTGCTCGATCCCTTCGACCGGTTGCTGATCAGCCAATGCCGAGCGGAGAAATTCGTTCCCGTCCCCTACGATTCGCATTGGTCCGCGCCAGAATACGGGCTGCGGGTGTTGTGGTGAATGGGGTCTTATCCGTGGTAATCCGTTAGATCCGTGGTTTGGATTTTGGTGGTGATGGTAGAGGCGGAATTTATCGAGGCGGCGCTTCGATGATGCCTTCTTCCGTTTCCTGTTTGAGGCGGAGCTGGCCGCAGGCGGCGTCGATGTCGTGGCCTTTTTCGAGACGCAGGGTGGCGGAGACGCCGGCGTTTTTGAGGATGTCGCGGAAGGCGCGGCAGCGGGTTTCCGAGGGGCGGACCCATTCGAGGCCTTCGACGGTGTTGTAGGGAATCAGGTTGACTTTGGCAGTGAGGCGATTGGCGTGAGCGGCGAGGATGCGCGCTTGTTCGAGGTCGTCGTTGATGTCCTTGATGAGGATGTATTCGAGAGTGAGGTGCTGTTTTTTGTGCTCGTTCCAGTAGTCGAGGGCTTCGAAGAGCTCGGCGGTTTTCCACTTTTTGTTGACCGGCATGATGCGGTCGCGGACTTCATCGGTGGCGCCGTGGAGCGAGATGGCGAGGCGGATTTGCTGGGGGTGATCGGCGAGTTTTTTGATCTGCGGGACGAGTCCGGAGGTGGAGATGGTAAGGTGTCGCGCGCCGAGGTGGAGGCCCCATTCGGAGGTGATGATTTCGACGGCGGCCATGAGCTTGTCGAAGTTGGCGAAGGGTTCGCCCATGCCCATGAAGACGAGGTTGTCGACGCGTTCGCCGGAGAGGCGTTCGGCCATGAGGACCTGGCCGGCGATTTCGGCGGGGTCGAGGTTTCGGGCGAAGCCGGCGAGTCCGGAGGCGCAGAATTTGCAGCCGTAGGCGCAGCCGACCTGGGAGGAAACGCAGAGGGTGCGGCGGTCGGATTTTTCGCCGTAGAGGGCGGGGTTGGCGGGGATGAGGACGGATTCGACGTAGCGTCCATCGTGGAGCTTGAAGAGGAACTTGCGGGTGGTGTCGGCGCTGCCCTGGGTGGTGCTGTGTTCGAGAGCGTGGAGGCGGTGGGTTTCCGTGAGCTTTTCCCGCAGGGCGGCGGGGAGATTGGTCATGTCCTCAATGGACGCGGCTTTCTTTTTCCAGATCCAGTCGAGCAGCTGGGTGGTGCGGAAAGCGGGCTGGCCCCACTCGGCCATGAGGTCGCGGAGAGAGTCCTTGGAGTAGCCGGTGAGGGCGGGAAGCATGGGGGGAGGGTGGGATAGGGAAGCTCAACTGTCGACTACGGGCTTGCTGGTGGGTCGGGGGGAGCAACGAAATTGCGCGAAAGGACGCGAAATTTGAAGAAGGGAAAATGAGCCCTCGGGAGGCATGTTTTCACAGGGTAGGTGTGTCGTCGTCTTCTGAACGCACGACGGTGGCGGCTGTTGCCTATCGATCCCAGTATTGGGGATCGAGAGTTCCGAGCATTTAGTCCCAGATGAGGGTGTAAAAGCCGAAGTTGTAGAGGGGGCGTTCGTGGTGCTCGGCGTGAAAGGTGCTGGTGCCGACGAGATTGAGAAGAGGGATTTTTCGAAGATGGCGGGTGAATGGTTCAACGCCACTATGGCCCAGGGTGCCGAAGGCGATATTCAAGGTGAGGTAGGCGATGAGTGCGATGGGCGAGATGGGCACAAGGACAAGGAAGGCGATCATCAGGCCACCGAAGCCGATGACCTCCAGGGGATGAAGGACGAAGAGCGAGATGGGGTTGGTGACTTCGTGGCGGTGATGGAAGCGGTGAAACAGCGGATAGATTTTCGGATGATGAGCGAGGCGGTGGAGGACATACATACCGAAGTCCATCGCGAGGATCATGATGAAAGTATTGACGACAATCCAAGCGGGCGATTTGGATGGCAGGTGGATGTGACCGTTTTTCCAGAGTATCCAGCCGACGACGGGGACGGCGGCATTCAGGATTACCGCGCCGAGTGCGGCGAAAAATTCGACCGAAGAAAATGGCTCCCATCGATTGAAGATGCGGCGGCTCTTGAAGATCCGTCCGAAACACCAGCAGGAGGTGAGCGAGCAGACGAAGATCAGCAAATTCGCGGTGAGAAAAACTGCGGCAGCTCCTGCGGTCGAGAGGTTCTGGAAATCGCGCAGTAGGTTCTCCATTTTGGCAAGGGATTACCAGAGATCAGCGGCCGGTGCGGCCGAGGAGTTTTTCGGTTTGGGCGGCGGCTTTGACTTTATGGATGTCTTTGACGTAGGCGGCGACGGTGCCGAGGGCACCGACGAGGGCGGCCCAGTCGTCGCCGTAGCCGGCTCCGGGGATGATGTCGGGGACGAGGTCGGCGGGGAGGATGAGGTAACCGAGGGCACCGACGATGACGCCGCGCGCCCAGGTCGGGGTGTCGGGGTCCATCAGGCAGTGGTAGAGGGTGAGGGTGGTGAGGACGGTTTTTTTGCCCAGAATGGAGGCGGTGCGGCGGAGCTTGACCCAGAGGTTGGGTGCGGAATACCAGCGCTCGGCGCGGAGTTTGATGGGGAGCTCGGGGTCCATGGAGGCAGGCTAAACCCTAAATCTTCAACTTTAAACTCCAAGTGAGGGTTTGGGATGAATTTGAGATTTGAGATTTGAAGTTTGGGGTTTGAGGTTTGAGGGTGAGGCGTGAGCCGACCGGTTGATGCTTTGCTGGAATACTTGCGCGCTGAGGAGGCGCGTGGGGTGGAGAGCGTGTATCTGGATGAGGAGGCGAGGGAGTTGCTGCGGGAGTTCCACCGGCGGGGGCGCGAGGCGAAGGCTCCTGCGAGGAAACCTGAGGTGGCCCCGGTGGCGGTGGCTTTGAAGCAGGAGGCTGGGGCGGCTCGGGTGGTGGTGCCGGTGGCGGAGATTTCGGTGAGTGGGAGTTCGGCGGCGGAGAAGATCGAGTCATTGAAGCAGCAGGCATCGAACTGGGCACCGGCGAAGGTTTTGGGGACTTTGCGGGAGACGATGGTGTTTTCCACCGGGAATCCGGAGGCGGAGCTGATGCTGGTGGGCGAGGCACCCGGGTATCAGGAGGAAAGGCAGCAGGAGCCTTTTGTGGGTCCGGCGGGTCAGAAGCTGGATGGCATTCTGAAGGCGATGGGGCTTGAGCGTGGGGAGGTGTATATTTCCAACATCGTGAAGTTCCGTCCGGCGATGCCGAAGCAGACGACGAACAACCGCAAGCCGACGCCGGAGGAGATGGCGAGCTGCATGTCGTTCGTGCGTGAGGAGGTGCGGATCGTGAAGCCGAAGTGCATCGTGGCGCTGGGGGCGACGGCGGCGGAGGGCTTGTTAGGTTTGACGGGGGCGGTGGGGAAGATGCGGGATTCGTGGCACGAGTTTGAGGGGATTCCGGCGAAGGTGACTTACCATCCGGCGTATCTTTTGCATGGGAATGCGGGATTGAAGGATAAGCGGATGATTTGGGAGGACATGCTGGCGGTGATGGAGAGGCTGGGGCTGGAGATTTCCGAGAAGCAGCGCGGGTTCTTTTTGCCGAAGTGATCGTGGACTGCGGCAGCCTGCTGCCGCTGTGCCGTGAGACAGCCTGCTGTCCACGAGCTGGCAGCAGCAGGGCTGCATGGCCGGGCAGCGGTAGCAGGCTGCGCGCAGTCCACGGTGCCGATCAGTCGCGGCCTGAGAGGGTCATGAGGATGCGAAGGATGTAGCAGAAGAGCAGGGCGACGCTGACGAAGAGCGAGAGCGAGGCGGCGACGTGCTGGCCGGGGCCGTAGTGGTACATGATCTTGCTGGTATCGTAGAGGATCGCGCCGCAGGCGAAGATGACCATGGCGGCGGAGAACCAGAGGCCGAGCGAGAAACCCATGAAGATCGAGGTGACGATGAGCCCGAGAGCGACGAATCCGTCGATCTTGAGGATGCCTCCCATGAAGGTGATATCCTTCTTGGTGGTGAAGGCGATGATCTGTTCCATGGCGGTCGGTAGGATAGATGGCAGAATTCGGGGGGAAGGCAAGGAAGTCGGTCACGGTATGGCGGCTGGAAAGCCGCCTGGCCCACCCATGGCGCTTGGGAAAGAGCCACTCCTTTAGCACCTTAGACGACGAAGGCGTCGCGGAAGCGGAGGATGGGATCGCCGGGGGCGTGGGGGTGGCAGAAGCGGTCGATCATGTTTTCCCACTCGTCGTGGCCCTTGAGGATCTCGACTTCGATGCGCAAAAACCAGATGGGGACGGTGATGTCTTTTGGGCGGGGGAAACGGACGGCGTCTTTTTCGGTGGTGACGACGAGTTGCATGTCGCGCTCGAGGCAGCGTTCCATGAAAGAGTTGATTTCGCGGCTGTTGAAGCGGTAGTGGTCGGGGAAGTGGCGGCGGATCTCGACACGGGCACCGAGGTTTTCGAGCGATTTTTCGAAGCTCTCGGGGACGGCAATGCCGGAAATGGCGGCGACCCATTTGTTTTGGAGGTAGTCGAGGGGTTTGCGATTGCAGGTGAAAAGTTCCTCAAGGTAGCGCGGGCCGTGGGCGCACTCGATGATCGGGGCGCAGGGGTTGTGGCGGCGGAGCTGTTCGATGAGGGCGTCGTTCGGGGAGCCGTCACATTTGGTGATGAGGATGTACGAGGCGCGCCGTAGATTGGCGGGAGGCTCGCGCAGGGTGCCACGGGGTAAAAGATGGCCGGTGCCGTAGGGGGCGGTGCGATCGACGAGGACGATGTCGGTGCCGTGGGCGAGGCGGAGGTATTGGAGGCCGTCATCGAGGACGAGGGTGTCGGCGGCGAGGTGACGCACGGCGAAGCGACCGCCTTTGATGCGGTCTTTATCCACGACGACGGAGACGCCTGTTAGATTCTGGGCGAGCATGAAGGGTTCGTCACCGGCGAATTTGGAGTCGAGGTGGACGGCTTTTCCGTCGGAGACGACCTTGGGCATGTGGTCAGGGTCGATGGGGTGGCCATCGAGGCTTTTCCACTTTTGCGGCTGCTTGAGGCGTCGGCTTTTGTAGCCGCGGGAAAGGAT
The DNA here is from genome assembly GCA_964628795.1 of uncultured Haloferula sp. Taxonomy (GTDB): domain Bacteria; phylum Verrucomicrobiota; class Verrucomicrobiia; order Verrucomicrobiales; family Akkermansiaceae; genus Haloferula. Next base: position 5,383 of record CAZVMS010000250.1, read on the forward strand.
GGCGACCTTGCGTCCGCGGTCGCGCAGGGTGCGGGCGAGCATTTCGGTGACGGGGGTTTTGCCGGTGCCGCCGACGGTGATGTTGCCGATGGAGATCACCTGGGTGCCGAGGTGGGACTGCGGTTTCCAGCGCTTGCGGAAGACGAGCAGGCGAGCGCGGACGATTTGGAGGAAGACGACGGACAGCGCGCTCATGGCCAGTCGGGTCATGCCGGCGCGGAAACCTTTGGCGCGGCCGAAAATGACATCGGCGCCCCAGCGTTCGAGCTCGGCGAGGTTTTCCTTCATGGGGACGCCGGGATAGTCGGGAAGAGAAGGGGGGCCGCCAAGGCGCAAAGGCGCAAAGTTTGGGCGGTTTCAGTCTGCTAAGAGATATTCTTCCAGCCTCCCGGAGATGGCGGCGGGGACGACGGCGTGGACGAGGATGTCGTTTCCTTCGTATTCGGTGGAGAGGATTTTGGCGTGGCTGTGGAGCAGGCCGATAAGGTCGGCGCGGGCTTGGGGGATGCGGTAGCGTTGGCGGCGGACGCGGTCGGCGAGGACGCGCGAGCAGTTCTGGAGAAGTTCTTCGATGCCGTGCTTGTTCAAGGCAGAGCCGTGAAGGGCCTCGGGGTAGGTGCGGTGGAGGAAGGCGAGCTTGTCGGGGTCGGTGACGCGGTCGATCTTATTGAGGAAGGTGATGATGGTTTTATCGCCGGCTCCGAGTTCTTCGAGGACTTCGAGGGTGGTGTCGTGGAAACGTTCGACCTCGGGCGATGAGGCGTCGAGGACGTGGATGCAGAAATCGGCAAGGACGGCTTCTTCGAGCGTGGCCTTGAAGGCTTCGACGAGGCGGTGGGGGAGGTTTCTAACAAAGCCGACGGTGTCGGTGATGAGGAGAGCTTGTCCGTCGGGGAGGTCGATCTTTCGCGTGGTGGTGTCGAGGGTGGCGAAGAGCATGTCCTTGGCGAGGATGTCGGCGCCGGAGAGTTGGTTGAGGAGGGTGGATTTGCCGGCGTTGGTGTAGCCGACGATGGCGGCGTGCGGGGTTTCGAGTTTTTCACGGGAGTGGCGCTGGGTGGCGCGTTGTTTGCGGACTTCTTCGAGCTCGCGTTTGGCGCGGTCGATGCGGACGTGGGCCATGCGGCGGTCGACTTCGATTTGTTTCTCCCCCATGCCGCGGGCTGCGGCGGAGCCACCGGAGCCACCGCCGCCTTCGCGGTCGAGGTGACCCCACATGCGGGCGAGGCGAGGAAGGGCATACTGCATGCGGGCGAGTTCGACCTGGAGTCTGGCTTCACGGGTTTTTGCGCGTTGGGCAAAGATGTCGAGGATGACCTCTTCGCGGTCGATCACGCAGATGTTGCTGAGGGATTCCCATTCGCGCTGTTGGGAGGGGGCGAGTTGGTTGTCGATGACGATGCAGTCGCAGTCGTGGGCTTTGGCGAGTTCGGCGATTTCGGCGGCCTTGCCGGTGCCGCAGAGGAGCTTGCGGTGCATGGCGCGGGATTTGGCGAGGACCTTTTCGACGATGCCGATGCCGAGGGTTTTGACGAGTTCTTCGAGCTCGTCGAGGAGGGCCTCGGACTCATCGGCTTCGCGTGGATCGAAGTAGAGCCGCACCAGAAGTGCGCGCTCGACCATGTCCGGTTTTTCTCTGACTTCAAACATCGTGTGCGGAGATAGCAGGGCTTGGCGAGTTGGGCTAGGGGAAAGAGAAGCGGCGTGTCTTCATCAGGGGAATCCCTCTTCGGCCGTGTGAAGCGATGTGGCCGACGCGACTGATATTACAAGATTCTTCTCCTGACCCTTTTTGCTCTCCTTTTTGTCGCGGTTGCGATAAGCGTGGTTTACTCGACGAATGGATTGATGACGCGAACACCGGCGTAACTCTGTCCGTGGTTCAAGTCTTCCGAATACACGGTATGGCACCCGAGTTCAACAGCAGCAGCAATGATCGCGGAATCCCAGTAGGAAAGCTTGTAGCGGTCCTTGATCTGGAGTGCGGCCCAGAACACGACTTCGGTGACTGCCAGAACCGGGTAGGCATCAAGCGACTCCAGGATTCCCACGACCCTGTCATGGGGCAGTTTGAACTTGGTCGTGGCGTTGACGTAGAACTCCGCCTGCACCTGCACGGATAGGCCACCACCTTCCAGCGCCAGCAACTCCCTCGCCCTGATCCGCTTGGGTTGTTCGGATTTGGCGCTGGATGCGGCGTAGAGCAGGATATTTGTGTCAAGGAAGAATTCAGCGTGCATTCGCTTCGCCACGGTTGAGGCGTTTGCCAGCGGTGATTCCCGCGGTCTTGTCCATGGAGGCGAAGAGCTTCTTGGCCCGATCTTTGGCGGTCACTTGCTTCTCCGAGATCACGTGCTCCAACCCTTGAACTACGAGGGCACGCAGTGTGGTTTGGCGCTCGGCGGCCAGCAATTTCGCTTTCCGGGCAATGGAATCAGGTAGTTCAATCGTGGTCTTCATAAACCGTAAATACGGATCTACGGGTGATTTGTCAATGCCCCGTTCAATCCGCGTGCCCGCAGGAATTTGCTTTTGGCGGGAGGCTCCTGAAACAGCCGTTGGGCCGGATCGGAGGGCGGGGAGAAGGGGGGCGAGCTTGAACTCCAGGTGCCGTTGAACGAGACTTCCACAGTCGCTCAAACTTACTCGTCGACCTTGAGGCGGAGGAATTCGTCGGCGAGGCGGGTGATGGTGATCAGGCCGGTGCTGCCGGGGGGGAGGGGATTCATGGAGGTGGAAACGCGGGCGGCGGAAATCGGAAGGAAGGAGGAGGCGAGGTCGGAGCCTTCGATGAAAATGGGAGCGACGCTGCCGCTGGCTGGAAGTTGGATTTCGTAGCTGCCGTTGGCAGGGCGGAGGAGGGCGCTTTGGGCGTTTTCTGAGGCACCAAAGCCAAGGGCCCAAGCGATAGCGTTGGGGACGCCGTCGTTGTTGGCGTCGGCCTGGCCATCGGCTCCGGTGATCCCTTCTTCAATGGTCCAGGCGAGGTATTCGCTTTTGGGAACCTGAACGGTGCCGGTGGCCTTGATGGTGCCGCTGGCGGTGACTGCGATGGTGTTTCCTCCGGTCTCGAAGGTATCGTCGAGGTTAATGGGGAAAATGATGGTGGCGAGAAAATCGCGGTAGAGCTCGGGCTGGGCCGAGGGGGTGGCGAGAAGGGTCAGCGTCCCATTGCCAGAGCCATTTCCGGTGACGGGTTCCTCCGGGGTGAAGGCTTCGTTGACCGTTATCGGGTCCTGTCCGGGGATGGTTGCCGTGCCGGTGACGGTGCCTTGGTCAAGTGTGAAGGTGTATTGGGCGGCATCGAAACTACCCGTGGCGGGATCGACGAGACCGGGAGGGGTGGGGGTATCGATCGCAGCGGATATATTATCGATAACGATGTTGTAGATGTTGATGGTGGTGAGAAAGATTTGGAGGTCCCTCTTGAAAGTCAGCTTCGTGCCGCTGACTCGGCCCTCGCGCAAGGTGAGCTCGGAGGAGGTTCCGGCGGCGGGATCGATTTGCAGATCCGCGATGACGTCGCCGCTTAGGATCGTCGTGGAGAAGGATGGAAGTGACAGTCCACTGACCTGCGGATTGACGGTGACGGCGAGTCGGTTGAAGCCGGTTTCATTTACCAGCGTGAGGGTGGTGGATGCGGGGATGGCATGCAGAGGGAGCGATGCAAGGGCGGTGTAGGCGAGTAGGGTTGCGGTTTTCATGGCTGGGATTCCATCCAAAGGTTGAGGATTTCGACGGCGGCGGCTTGGTCGATGACGGCTTTCTGTTTTTTGGCATTGCGCCCAGCTTGGTGGAGTTTTTCAGCAGCGTCCATGGTGGTGTAGGATTCGTCGATGGTTTCGAGGGCGAGATCCGGCAGGTGGGCAGCGAGCTTTTTGGCAAAGCGGCGGACCTTTTGGGCGGCGGTGCCTTCCGAGCCGTCGAGGCGGTAGGGAATGCCGACGACGAGGGTCTTGATCTGGCGTTGCCGGCAGATGAGGGCGATCCGCTCGAGGGGATCGGTTTTGCGGACGTCGATGGTCTCGACGGGGTGCGCCATGATGCCGACCGGATCGGTCGCGGCGATGCCGATGCGTGCGTCGCCGTGATCGATGCCGAGTGCGGGGTGCATGCGGTCCTGAAACTCTAAAACTTAAACTTTAAACTCCAAATTTGAGATTTGAAATTCAAGGACACCCTGATGCTGGAGTGGGTGTTAGAGGAGCTCGGGTGGGAGCATGTGGCCGAGTTTTTTAATGGCGTCGGCCTGGTGGCGGTTGGCGATGAGAATGGCATCTTCGGTCTGGACGACGATCAGGTCATCGACGCCGAGCAGGGCGATGTGGGAGGTCTTTCGGGTGTTGAAGACGATGTTGTTTTCCGAGTCGATTTCCGTGACGGGGGTGTTGACTTGGTTGTTGCTGCCGATGGTTTTGAGATATTTGGCGACGGAGAGCCATGAGCCGACGTCGTCCCAATCGAAGGTGGCTTCGATGTTGAAGACGCGGCTGGCTTGTTCCATGAGGGCGTAGTCGATGGAGATCGGCGTGAGCTTTGGGAACTGGGCGTCAACGGTGGCGGTGATGTCTTTTGAACGTCGGAGTTCGGAGATGAAATTGGCGAGTTCCGGGGCGTGGGTGGAGAGCTCGCGAATGACGGTCGGCAGGGACCAGACGAACATGCCGGCATTCCAGCAGAAGCCGCCGCTGGCGAGGAATGACTCGGCGAGGTCGGTGCTGGGTTTTTCGCGGAAGCGTTTCACTTCGGCGGGTGGGTTATCGACGATGAGTCCCGGGATCGAGGCGCGGTTGCCGCGTTCGATGTAGCCGTAGGATGGGCAGGGCCAAGTGGGCCTGATGCCGATGGTGACGAGGCCGTCAGCCTTTTCGGCGGTGGCGATCGCATCGCGCATGACCGACTGGTAGGCTTGAGTGTCCTTGATGAGTTGGTCGGCGGGGAGCACGAGCATGGTGGCGTCCGGATCACGCGCGGCGACGAGTCCGATGCCGAGGGCGACGGCTGGAGCGGTGTCGCGCTTGGCAGGTTCGGCGAAAATATTCCCGGCGGGGAGCATGGAAGCGACTTCGCGAACGGCGGCTTCCTGCTGGGCGTTGGTGAGGATGAGGATATTTTCCTTCGGAACGAGGCCTTCGAGGCGCTCGATGGTCTGTTGCAGAAGGGTTTCGTCACCGAAAAGGTTGAGAAGTTGCTTGGGACGGGAATTTCGGCTGAGGGGCCAAAAGCGGGTGCCGGAGCCTCCGGCGAGGATGAGTGCGTAAGTGGATGGCATGTTTCGTCAGAGGAACGTCGGCGGGAATGTAGCGAAGGATCGGTGGGCGAAAAGTCTGAAGTCAGTGGGAGTGAGTCGGACTTCTGCTTCAGGAGCTGATGGTGAGTGGGTGAGAGTAGCGTGATTTCGTGACATAGAGTCCCTGTTTCCGTGATTGTCGAATCGTGAGGTTTGGCTAGAATACGCGCATGAGAGAGATGATTGAGGACGATGATCGCGACTGGAGAGAGAATACCGCTCTGGCCGGTCCGGCGCTGCTCGGCGTGGCGGCTGGTCTGATTTTGGGCGAAGTGATGCATTCGGGCGCCCGCCGTGGCATCGCACTTGGTTTGGCGGCGCTTGGTGTCGCGGCACTGGTTCCTCTAACCGTTGGCGGCATCGTCAACAAGGTGAACGGCCCGCAGACGCGGCGTGGGGCGCAACGGCGGTTGGACGGCATCCGTCGCTCTGTAGGTGCTGGCTTCGTCGACGACGAGTTGCGGGAAGCAGGTGTGGTGTGAAGCTGGCGATCACGGGGACGACGGGACGGGTCGGTCGGGCAATGGCCGATGATTTCGGTGGAAAGCATGAGCTTATCGAGCTGAACCGGTTGGCTTTTGACCTCGCGGATCCGGGGTTGGTTTGGCGATTGAGCGAACTTGATTTCGACGCGCTGCTGAATCCGGCGGCGATGACTTCTCTGGAAGCCTGTGAGGATGCGCCTGAATTGGCCCATCGGTTGAATGGGGAGGTGCCGGGTGAGCTGGCGGCGATGTGTCGCGCTCGTGGACGGCGGATGCTCCATTTCAGCACCGACTATGTGCTCGCGGGTGACGAACCTGGTTTGCATGCTGAGGATTCGGCGGTCGGACCGCGCTCGGTCTATGCGCAGACGAAGCTGGAGGGTGAGCGGCTTGTTTTGGATCAAGGGGGCTGCGTGATGCGGGTTTCGTGGGTGTTTGGTCCTGAGCGGAAGGCTTTTCCTGATCAGGTGATCGAGCGGGCTCTGGCAGGGGAGGCTCTTGCGGCGGTGGCGGATAAGACGTCTCTGCCGGCCTGCACGCGTGATCTGACGAAATGGGTGGAGGCGGTGATGGTGGCCGGGTTTCCCAACGAAGTGATCCATGCCTGTCATACTGGCGAGCCGGTCAGCTGGCATGAGATGGCGGAGGAAATCGTCGGTTTTCTCGTGGCGCGCGGTGAGCTGGATGAAAAGCCGGTGATTGAAAGACAAATCCTTGCGGAAATGAGCGCCTTCCGTGCGGAGCGTCCGCGGCATACTGCCATGGCGACGGATCGGCTCTCGGTTTTGCTGGGTGGGCCGCCTCGGCACTGGCGGGAGGCGATGCGGGAGTTCGTCAATGAGCGCTTGATAAGCCGTTGACCCCTCCCGGTTGGCGTGGCAGCTTGTTAGCGTTTCCATGAACAGGCAATTTCTCATTCTCCCAGCTGCAGCCCTCTTCCTCGCCTCCTGTGGCGGCGGTGGTGGTTCATTTAACTCGGGCGGCTACGATCCTCTCGATGCGGCAGGCGGCGCGGGCATGCAGGTCGGCGTGGCCGATACCGGCATCAAGCCCGGCACCTTCGTCAAAACCTCGATGAACAACGCGGCCTTCTTCAAGAAGCGCCCCGATGGCAATGCTTCGGCGGACAAGGTTTTGCCTGCGAACACCCCGATGAAGGTGATTGCCGTGGAAGGAAGTTACGTGAAAGGCGAGCTCGATAGTGGCGAAGTCGGCTATGTGCTGTCCGTGCAGGTTATTGATCAAAATGGAGATCCGAGCAGGGCGGGAATGGATCCTTTGGATCCGAATGCCGTGCAGGTTTGGCCGCCGGTTGGAGGCGATATGCCGATCGTCGATCCATCGTTGCCGCTTACTCCTGTGATCCCAACGGAGATTGACCCGGATGCTCCTGAGCCGGTCATGCCTGAGATTCCTGCTTTGCCGGATGATGCTCCAACTCCGGGTCTGGGAGCCGAGCCATCGCTGCCCGCTCTGCCGGAAGTGCCGAGCGAGGGAGCTGTGAAGGAAAAGGCCGCAGAGGATGCTTCAGATGCGGCCAAAGATGCTGCGAGCGAGTAATCCTTACCCAAAAAAATCGCACGCCGGAGTGGCGTGCGATCCGAGATGCCTCGCTTTTTAGCGGGGCATTTTTTTGAGTCGCATTAAGCGAGGCCCTTGAGGGTTTCCTGCACCTTGTCGAAGTCGGGGAGGTCCTTTGGGTGATCCTGAACTTCGGCGTAGCGGACGATGCCTTCCTTATCGATCACGAAGGCGGAGCGCTTGGGCACGCCACCCATGATCAGGTTCGCTTCGGGGAGGAACTGCTCGTAGGCGACACCGTAGGCCTTGGCGACTTCGTGTTCGTAGTCGCTGAGGAGCTGGATGGTGATGCCTTCTTTTTCCGCCCATGCCGCTTGCGCGAACGGGTTGTCGCCGGAAATCCCGATCACCTTGGCGTCGAGGTCGTTGTAGATGGAGATGCCTTTGGAAATATCGCAAAACTCGGTGGTGCAGACGCCGGTGAAGGCCATCGGCACGAAGAGAAGAACGAGATTGGACTTGCCGACGAGCTCGGAGAGTTTCACGAGTTCTGGGCCTTCCGCGCCTTTCGAGACGAGGGTGAAGTCAGGGGCTTTGTCGCCGATATTGATTGCCATGATGTTTTTGAGTTCGTGGTTGTGGATTCGGGAGTCAACATAGACACCTGACCCCGGAGGTCAACGGCACCTTGCGATCATGGACTTCGAATTTTCAAAACTCGGCCACGAATTGGCCGTCGGCAGTGGCATCGGTGAGCTGATGGAGGACCTCGGCAACGCGCTGGCGCAGGGGGGCGACGAGATTCGCATGCTTGGCGGGGGGCAGCCGGCGCATATCCCGGAGGTCAATGCCTTGTGGCGCAGGAGGATGGCGGAAATCCTCGGGGAGCCGGGCGCTTTGGAGCGGGTTTTAGCGAATTACGACCCACCGCAGGGGAATCCAGGTTTCATCAAGGCGCTGGCGGGGATGTTTCGCGAGCAATTTGGCTGGGAGGTGACGGAGAAGAATTTTGCGGTCAGCGCGGGTGGGCAAACGGCCTTCTTTTTCCTCTTCAACCTGCTGGCAGGCGAAATGCCGGACGGGCGGAAGAAAAAAATCCTGCTGCCACTGGTGCCGGAATACATCGGCTACGCCAATCAGGGCACCTGTGGGGACTTGTTCCGGGCGGTGCCACCGAAGATCGAGAAGACCGGCGAGCACGAGTTCAAATATCGGGTTGATTTTGATCAGTTGGAAGTCACCGACGACATCGCGGCGATCTGCGTCTCGCGCCCGACGAATCCGACGGGGAACGTGCTCACCGACGACGAGATTGCGAAGCTTTCCCATCTGGCGAAAAAGCACGGCATTCCGTTGATTATCGACAACGCTTACGGCGCGCCGTTTCCGAACATCATTTTCACGGAAGCGACGCCGGTGTGGGACGAGCATATCATCCTGACGCTGAGTCTTTCAAAGATCGGCCTGCCGGGGACGCGGACGGGCATTGTGATCGCGCACCCGACGATCGCCAAGGCGGTGGCGGAGATGAGTTCGGTGGTCGGATTGTCGAATCCGAACATCGGGCAGGCGATCGCCAGGCCGCTGATCGAAAGTGGCGAGATCCTGCGTGTTTCGAATGAAGTGGTGCAGCCGTTTTACGTGGAAAAATCACGGCTTGCCCAAGAATGGGTGAAGGCGAGCTTTGGGGAAAAATTCGGCTACTACATTCATCGTAGTGAAGGCGCGCTTTTTCTATGGCTGTGGTTTCCTGGGCTGCCAATTACTTCGCGGGAGCTTTACGAGCGCTTGAAGAGGCGGGGTGTGCTGATCATTTCCGGGCACTACTTTTTCTTTGGTCTCGAAGATGAAAGCTGGCCGCACCGGCATGAGTGCCTGCGCATGACTTTCACGATGGACGAGAGCACGGTGAAGGATGGGATTGCGGCGATTGGGGAAGAGGTGGCGAAGGCGTTTGGGCGATGAGGTAGGGTCGTCTGTTGATCGTTGATGGCTTCAATCTGCAGCTTCCGTATCCAACCATTGGGTGAGAAAGGTCTCCCACTCATCCATCCAAGTCCCCTCATCGTCACGAACCCGGGCGATCCATGCCCGGTGGAAGGCCGAGCCGGCGAGGGGCAGCTTGCGGCTTGAGGGGCTTCGCAAAAAGAGTAAGGGATCTTCGTCGGGCGGGGTTTGGCTTTGTAGCTTGTCCACCAAGTTGGCGAAGCGGGTTTCGAGAAATTGGGGGCGATCCGCATCCGAAGGCAGGTGCAGGGAGCGCGGGGTTCCGAACTCGATGACGGGCCGGTCGTCGGTGTTGAGCGGGTATGCTGCGAAGAGCTCAGCGGCGCGGGTCAGGTTGCCGCCATAGAACAGCGTGATGGTCTGCGCGTTGATCGGCAGCATCAGCTCCTGCATGTCGAGATAGGAGGAGCCTTCCACGGCGAGCCGCTTGTCGCGTTCGGCATCGAGGGTGGAGGCTGGCAGTGGGGTGAGATCGGCATGACCGACCATTGCCGCTATTTCCGCCCCGGGCTGGAAGTTCCCACGCCACAGGCTGACCTGTGGAAATACGGCAAGCATCGTACGTGCGATGATCCCGAATTCCCGCTCGGACATCTGGTAAAGCGGCAGCCACTGGACGAAGACGCCGCCCGGCTTGAGGCGCTCGCGGACGATCTGGAAATGCTCGCGGCTGTAGAGGTTTCCCGAGCCCCGGCGGTAGGGGAGGAAGAGATCCGCGTTGATCATCGCGTAGGTCTCGGGGCTCGCCAGCAGATGGTTGCGCCCGTCAGCGATCAGGACTTCCGCCCTCGAATCCTGATAGAGGCCGTTGGTGAGATCGAAGCCGCCCACGCTGCCCGTGAAGTATTTTTTCGAGGCGGCGACGACCTTGGGCGAGAGCTCGCAGGCGACGACTTTCTCTACATGGGGGAAATCATTCCGGCTCAGCGCCTCGCCTGCAGTGATGCCGGTTCCCATGCCGAGGAAGAACACGCTTTTCGTGTCCGGCCAGGCGAGGAGCGGAATCCTGGCCTGAAAAATCTGCGGGCCGTAGGCGTCCGTGGATCCAAGGCTGTAGTTCGAGTTGATCTTGATACTGAGCCGTTTCCCGGGATCGCCGACCACGGTGACGGTGCCATCGCTGCTCTGCCATTTCTCCACGACCGTTCCGGCGGAATCCGCGCTGGAGACTTCGGGAAGATGCGAAGGGCTCAGACGGGTGAGCAGGAGCACCAGCATGACGCCAGCCGCGATCCGGGCGAAAAGGGAGCCACGATTTCCACCGATGGGCATCAGCATCGCGAAGGTGAGATAGACGCCGGAAATCAGTTGGATGGATTGCCAGATGCCCAGCCATTCTAGGAACACGAAACCGGTAGCCAGCGAGCCGACGATGGCGCCGATCGTGTTGATGGCGGAAAGGGTGCCGATGCTTTTCCCGGCATGGGTGATGAAGCCTTCCTCGCCCTTCATGAGGAATGGAAACACGGCGCCGAGCGGCAGGCAGGCCGGCCCAATGGTCGCGAATCCGGTGCCGAAGAGCCGGAGTGCATAGGATGCGAATGAGAAATCGGTGTCCAGCATCCTCATGCCCTCGGTGAGACTCATGGCAAGGACAGGAGTCATGGCCAGGGCCGCGCCGCCGAGGGCGAAAAGCCACAGCAGAACCTGCGGGGCGGGTATGCCGCTGCGGGCAAGCCGTGAGGCGAGCCATGCGCCCAGCGAAAGGCAGACCAGCACCACGATCAGAACCGTAGCGAAGCTATAGACCGAGTTCTCATGCACCTGCGCCAGCATCCGTGTCCAAACAACTTCCATGGCCAGCAGGTTGAAACCGGATACGAAGGCCAGTGCGCCGATCAGAGGGCGAGGAATCCCCGGCTTTGCCGCCACGGGCGCGCGTGCTTTCCTGCCTCGTTGCCGCACCACTTCCTCTAATGCCTCCATCGCCGCGCCTTGAAAGCGCGCTTGTTTTGACAGCCGAAACGCAAGCAGGGCTGCCACGCTGGAGACCGCCATGGCCGATAGGCATGTCATGCGGAAACCCCAAAGCCAGATCAGGAGGAAGGCGGTAGCGAACGCGCCGCAGGCAGCGCCCAGCGTGTTCACCGCATAGATCCTCGCCGTCGTGGCACCGAAAGATTCTTTCCTACGAATGAGGGCCTGCCCCAGCATCGGCAGCGTGCCGCCCATGAGAAACGAGGCGGGGAATACCATCAGCAAGGTCGCGATGATCTTGAACGCCTTGAGCGCGAACCTTTTACCATTCTCCTGATAGAGCAGCGGATAAAGATGCGGAATGATGACGGGCGCGATGAGGAGCGTGACTCCCGCGGCGGCGATCCCCAGCTCCAGCCACGCGTAGGTGCGGAGAGGACCAGGATGTTTCTGGCAGCGTTTGCCCCAATACCAGCCACCCGTCGCAAGGCCGCCGAAAAACACCGCAAGCGTCAGGGCTGCGGCCTGCGAGGTGCTGCCAAAGAGCAGGCTGGCCTGGCGCATCCAGAGGATCTGATAGACCAGGCAGGCGAAGCCAGAGAGCCCGGTCATCAGCCAGAACACCGTGCCGGGAGGGGAGGAGTCGGGAACTCGACGATCCACGATCACTTCTGCCTCACATAGATATGATATCCGCAGTGCCAGCCCTCAGGAGTTTTGGCGGTGGCTGCCTCTTCGGTTTCGGGGACGGCGTTGAATCCACCCCGCTCGATGATGAGGAAATCGACTCCTCCGACCTTCCTGACCTCCATCTTGAGCGCCTGATCATCGTTGATGCCGATCAGCATGTCGCCCGACCAGAAGTAGCCGCCGAAGAACTTCGATTTGGCGACCTTACCGCCATCGATCAGCTGGATGACATCCTTGGGCTTCTCGACCTTGGTTGGGTCTTTGCCGTTTTTGGATTTCAGGTAGGCGTTGATGCGGTCGTCGACTTCCGAGGGGTTTGCCGGTTGAGGCCAAATCGCCCATGCCCAGGTGCCGAGGAGTGTTGGGTTTGGAGTGAAGGTCCCGCTGTAGGCATACATGTCGGAATCCTTACCGCTGACGTAGGAGGCCAGCGTGGTTCTGGGGAGCCTTTGCACGAACTCCTCGCCTTCGGGCAGTAGCTGAAGAATCGTTCCGATGCGCGAGCGGACGGTCTGCGCTCCACGGGTCATGATGGCACCCGTGTTGGGTTCCGTGAGTACGGTCGGAAAATCCCCGTAGGTCTTTTTCAGCAGCGGAGCCGCGAAGGCCTTCACCTCGGAGTTGGCAGTCTTCATCGCGTCAGCGATCGCTTTCGAGCTTCGGGACGAAGCGGAGTCCACCCGGAAGGAGGCCGACTTGTCGATGATCGCCGGCAGCACCGTTTTATAATGCGCAGGGTCGGTTGCAATGTTGGCAAGGGTGCAGACTGCGGCGGTCTGCAGCCAAGTGCAGTCGTAATCGAGGAACTCAAGCAGGCGGTTGCGGTGTGTTTCGATGACGTCCGGGCTGGCGCGGCCCAAGGCGTTGATGGCATGGAGCGCGACCCACCAAGATTCATCGGGGTTCTCAATCATCCTGCCCGCGAGATCATACATTTCCGGCGTCACCTTGTCCTCCGGCAGGGCGCTTCCCTTGAACATGCCGGTGAGTGCGAGGAGCCCGGCCTGTCGCAGGCGCGGGTCTTCCGATTTCAGGAGCGGCACCACCATCTCGACCTTCCCGCGTTTGACCACCTGATCCATCGCGACGCTGCGCAGGTCGTATTCCGGGTGCTGGATGAATCTGAGCAGGGTCTCATCCGTCAGGTTCGGATCTCCCAGTTTCGTGAAAACGGCGACCGAGGCACCTGTCTCGACTGTCTCGTTGAGGAGATCTTGGAGAGTGAGTGGCCCGCCGGGGATGGGCTCAATGGAGTGGAAGGCGTCGTCGGCCGCGTTGCCCCAGGGGCGAGGCAAGGGCATGGTTTTGGCCCATGGGCTGCGCGGCGCGCCGAAGAGCTGCAGCTGCTTGCGGGGATAGGTGTAGGTTAGCGCGAAGTAGGTGCCCCACGCCATGTTCTCTTCGGTGGCGGAGCGGTCGTAGCGGTCATCCATGCCTGCGATGCCGATGCTGCCATCGAAGCGGCGGGAAAGATCCATCACCCAGCGCCTGGTATCGAGGAACGAGCGGTAGGGCGTCGGACGCTTCTCCCGCATCTGGCTCACGGCGGCATGGTGCCAGATCTCACCCATGCCTCCGCCGGTGTGGGCGGCGTGGAACCAGTTGGTGGCATAAAAGGCTTTCATCGCTGAGTTGTCGCGCGCCTTGGCATAGATCGAGTCTTCGCCCGCAGGATCAACCATCGCCGCTGCCCCCAGACCGAAAGCCAGGCCGCTGGTCTTGCCATTGTCGCGGAAGCCACCCTCGGGCAGTCCGTTGCCATAAGCCACGTTGCCGTGTCCAGCGAAGCGATAGAACTGCGAAAAGGCCTCATTGAACATGTATTCGTCGACCTCGACGCCGCACAGCTTGGCCATCAGGAGGAAGCTCATGCAGTGCACGCCAGAGGCGTGGACCTGCCCCGTGCCGGTGGAGTAGGTGAAGGCCGCCGGGGCACCGCGGCCACTCCAGCCGCCGCTATACATGTTCACCCGCAGTTCCTCCGTCATCTGCTTGATCACCGGCAGTACGCTCTGGTCGCCGGTACGCAGGTAATACTCACACAGGCCCGGCCCCTTGTAGCCTTTTTCCCAGTTCATCCCGCCGATGGTCTTGATGTCCTTCATCCAGCCGCGTACCACCTCGAGATCCTTCTCCTCGCCCGTGGAGAGCAGGAAAAGCACCGATCCCCACCTTGGCTTCTCATCTTTCGCGAGGACCTCGGCGAGTTTGCTAACGATCTTGTCGGACTTCGGGCAGTTCAACGGCCAAGTCTCGCTATAGGCACCCATGACCGGAATGGTCACCGTAACGTCACCGACACCCTGAACCTTCAGGACGACCTTCCCGTCCTTTGCCTCCGCTTCGGTGACGATGTCGCCTAGAATGATGCGCGGGTCGATCTTCTCCAGCAGCCTGCCGTTGATGCTCTCGATGATTTGGCCTTTCTGAAGCTTCCCGGTCGCCTCGGCGGGTGAGCCTTTCTCCACATTATGGATCTGCATTGTCATGCCCGGGCGGATCAGGTTGATGCCGATCCCGACTGGTCCCAGGTTTCTTACCAGCCATGGCCTGTTAGCGTTGCGGCCGGTGTTGTCGGGATAGGGGTTGAAGATTGGGGTGGTGGCGGGGGTGTAGTAGGCTGGCTCGGCGCTTGCGGCCGCGTTCTTATGCTGCGCGGAGGTATGGGGTGTGAATGCCAGTGCGATCACTGCAGCGGCAGCACGGGCGATCTTTGGGAAAAATGGATGTTCTGTTTTCATGCCTTGACTCGTATCGATGGCGGCTTGCTTGGTTCGGGGTCGTCCGCCGGTGAAATCCGTGATCGCACCTTCCAATCTTCCGCTCACAGAGTTTAGCAATCCCGACCGACATGGGAAGGGAAAGGCGATGGGAAGCAAAACTTCCCTTGCGTCCCGGGCTTTCCCCAGTTATCCCCGCCGCCCGCCCGATGTCTGAGAGCTCCGCCAAAACACTGAAAATTGCGATTCCCAAGGGAAGTCTGCAGGAACCGACCCTCGATCTGCTCGAGAAGGCCGGCTACGATGTCTATATCTCGTCGCGGGGTTATCGTCCGTCTTCGGATGACACAGAGCTCGATCTCTACCTGATCCGCTCTCAGGAAATCGGCCGCTACATTGGTCAGGGCTTCATCGATTGTGGGATCACCGGACTCGATTGGGCGACGGAAAGCGGCACGGAACTCGTTGATCTTGCCGAACTTCCCTATTCCCGTGCGACGACTCGTCCGACACGCTGGGTGCTGGTCGTGCCTGAGGACTCGCCGATCAAGACGCCTGAGGACCTGGAAGGAAAGCGGATCGCGACGGAGGGCGTTGGCATCACTGAGCGCTACCTGAAGGAGCGTGGGATCAATGCTGAGGTGGAATTTTCCTGGGGAGCGACGGAAGTGAAGGTCCCGGATCTGGTCGACGCGATCGTCGACATCACGGAGACCGGCTCCTCGATCCGCGCCAATAAACTGCGTATTGTCGACACGCTGCTGACATCCTTCCCGCACTTCTACGCCAGTCCGGCGGCGGCGGCGGACCCTTGGAAGCGCGAAAAAATGGACCGAATTTGCCTGCTTTTGAAGGCTGCTCTGGAGGCTCGCGACAAAGTTGGCTTGAAAATGAACCTTCCCGAGGACAGGTTGCCGGACCTGCTCGACAAGCTGCCTTCGCTACGTCGCCCGACGGTCTCGAAGCTTTCGGAGGATGGCTGGGTGGCGGTGGAAACCGTCATTTGTGAAAAAGTCGTCCGCGACATCATTCCCGAGCTGAAGGCGCTGGGCGCTGAAGGCATTATCGAATTTCCGCTGAACAAGGTCGTTCCTTGACCGAGTCAGCAATCCTGAAACCACAAACTGAACTAGATCCATGGGCTCGCTCAAAAAGCGTCGTAAGACCAAGATCAACAAGCACAAGCGCAAGAAGCGCGCGAAGCAGAACCGCCATAAGAAGCGGCTCCGCTACAAGTCCTGAGGCGTTAGCCTGCGGATTGCTTGATTGATTAAGAAATCATCTCAAAAAGGGGACTCGGCTGTATTGGCCGCGTCCCCTGTTTGACGTACGGATCGTGCGGGAAATCGGAAGATTGGCTTCCGAGTCCCTGCTGCTGACCTGATTCTGATGCTAGGCACCACCCGCAGCCAGGGCGATCAAGCTAGGGGAGAAATCAGACCAAGATGAATAGGATGAGGGCCACGACCTCGATCACACGAAGGACGCCGCGCGCCGTTTCAGGGAATCGGAGTTTCAGGCCATCGCCAATATGGCCGCCCACCGGGCTGACGAGACGAGCTACATTTCCGCCGCCCGGCAGAAGCTCCGCGATTTGGCAAGCCTGCTCATCGACACCCCGCTCACGACCGCTGGCAGGAAGGGAAAGATCGAGGAGGAGCCCGGCCCCCGAACTGGCGCGGCATCGGTGGCAAGTTTGATCGTCCGAAACTTCATCTCCGGACTCATCTTGAGTGAGGCAATCGGTTTGGGACTTCGCTGTTAATGCGGCTCCTAACCACTAAATCTCATCATGGCAAGATCCGGGGACATCCGGGGATGTCATCGGAGTATTGTGGGCTTCTCAATGATGATTCCCCGGATGAAAAATGAAGACCGGGGAAGGGGGAGCAGCCAGCCAGCAGGCAGGGTCCGGTCAGCCGAATGATTGCGGCGGAGGGCCGTTTTTTATGGGAAACCGGGGGCAAAAAAATGCCGCTCGGGTCCCACCCCGAGCGGCTAATGAAACCATCAACCCTGATCGCCCGAAGGCTCTCGACGGCTGACAATCTGCTGTTCACCCTGAAAACGCACACACACAGCGCGGTCTTCAGGGAGTGAGACCCTTCAGGTCTGAAAATGTTCAAAGAAAGTGAAGTTTTTTCCGAGGTGATTTTTGAGACGAATGATTGACTTATAAGTTTTTGGTTGTGAACGAAGAAAAGCCAGGCTGTGGCCCCGGGTTTGCGGGGTAGCCTGGCTGGGATTGTTTTTTTTTGCTCGGGCCGGTTGCGGGCTCCTGGGTGGCTCCGAAGGGCAGAAATGCCCTTTCCCCGTTACAAGCCGAAATCCTTGGGGTTCTCGGCGATGATGTAGGCGGTGACTTCGGCGATCTGGATGGGGGTCAGCATTTGACCCCAGGCCTGCATTTTGGCTCCGTTGTGGCCCGGAGATTCAGCAGGAGTTCCTTCGTTGATCAGTTTGAAGAGATCGCGCGGTTTGGCTCCGTATTTCCACTCGCCATCCTTGAGCGACAGACCGGGGAGCGGGATGCTCTGGTCTCCGACGGCCATGGTGGCGGTGAGGTCGGCTCCGTGGCAAGGGAGGCAGTTGGTGGTGTAGGTGGTTTTGCCGGCGGCGACTTTGGCAGTGTCGGTAGCCCACTCGTTGACCAGAGCTTCGTCGGTGATCGACTCCATCGCGGTAGCAAGTTCAGCATCCTTTTTTTCGTGAAGCGCGATGATTTCTTCGGTGACCTTTTGGGCGTCGGTTTTGAGCAAGGGGGTGTTGTAGTAGAGGACCCAGTAGACGACGAGCCAGACAATCGCACCATAGAAGGTGAAGAGCCACCAGTTCGGGAGCTTTTGGTCAAATTCCTGAATGCCGTCGTATTCGTGTTCGCGGAGTACGACTTCGCCTTTTTCGCGGGCGAAGTCGCCGCGACGGATTCCTGGTTCAGTGGATGGTTTTTCTTCGGACATGGCTTCAGCGGTCGGAGTCTTCGTTGAGGGGCATGGTGGCGAGGCGTTCGCGTTCTTCGGGTTTGAGGCGAAGGGCACGGATGGTGGTGACGAGGAAGACGGTGAACATGACACCAAAGGCGATCATGGGGACGATGTTCGTCCAGTCTTCGTGAGTAACGCGCGAGAACATGGCGGTTGGAAATTTGAGATTTGAAATTTGATATAAGGAAACGGCGCTAGCGAGATTGAGTTATTTGGTTCCCGTGGATGCGGTTTCTTTCGGACGGTAGGAGTCGGGGTCGAGCGGTCGAGTTTCGCGTGGGTTCTCGGACTCGACCTCACGGTAGGCACCGATCTTCTGCACGTAGGCGATGAGGGCGACGATCTCGCGGTCGGCAAGATATTGAGCGAGGGCGTTTCCGGAGTGCTCTTGCTGACTTGGGAGGACGACCTGAGCGTTGGCAAGGTTATCGGCAATTTCACGAGCTTGGACACGCGCGATGTCGTTGATTTCATGCTGGTTCATCGCGGGGTAGGGCACGCCAATCTTGCGCTGCACGGCGATCTTCGAGGTGAGCGACTTGAAGTCGGTCTTCTTGTCGAAGAGCCATGGGTAGGCTGGCATGTTCGATCCTTCCGAAGTCTGGCGTGGATTCATGAAGTGGTTGTAGTGCCAGACGTTGTCGCGGATGCCGAAGCGCATGTATTTGTAGGACTCCATCTCAGGATTCCCCAAGGCGTCCTTGATCACGTTTCCGTTCTCGTCGGTCTTCTCGTAGCTTCCGATCGGACCGCCTTCACGGGCAAGGTCAGGACCGGTGCGCTTGGAGCCCCACTGGAAGGGGTGATCATAGAGGGATTCACCAAGGTGGGAGAAGTCGTCGGCGACATCGGCACGGGCGTAGCGCATGACATCGGGCTTGAGCATGCGGATCATTTGCGAGTGGCAGTTGTAGCAGCCTTCGCTGACGAAGATGTCGCGGCCGGCGAGTTCGAGTGGGGTGTAGAGTTCCTGCAGGCGGCCTTCGACGTTTTTGTCGCGGTTCACGATTAGGGAAGGGACGATCTGGACGGCACCACCGATGGCAACTGCGACGAACACCAGCACGGTGAAGGGCATGTAGTTGTGCAGCAGTTTTTCGTGGAATTCGTTCCAGACGGATCCGCGACGATGGAAGGTGCGGACGGCTTTCACGACGAGGAGGGCGGAGAGCACGAGTGCGACCTTGTCGGCATGAGGCGGCAGGAAGAACCAGAGGCAGAGGAGTGCGATGCCGATCAGGGTGTGGGCGACGGGGTCGTTGATGAGGGTTTCGCGTAGCGTCATGGTGTCGCGAGCAGCCTTTGGTGGGACGGCGACTTCGATGCTGTCGTTATGGGCTGCTCCCGAGCGTGCGGTCTTCCAGACATTCCAAGCGCAAATGATGAAACCGGTGAGGAAGAGCAGGCCGCCGAAGGATCGAAGGATATACTCGATCTGGATGGCTTGGAGGGTTTCGACGAAGGTGTATTTCAGGGTGGTGCCACCGGTGTCAACCTGGCCGAGCATGAGGCCCTGCATGATGCCTGCGGTCCACATGGAAGCGACGTAGAGAAGGATGCCGACGAGGCCGATCCAGAAGTGCATGTTGGCAGCGGCGACGGAGTAGAGTTTGGTTTTCCAGAGGCGTGGAGCCAACCAGTAGAACATGCCGGCAGCCATGAAACCGTTCCAGCCGAGGGCTCCGGAGTGAACGTGGCCGATGGTCCAGTCGGTGTAGTGGGAGAGTGCGTTGACGGCGCGGATCGAGAGGAGTGGACCTTCGAAAGTGGACATGCCGTAGAAGGTGATGCCTGCGGCGAAGAACTTGATGACGGGGTCGGTGCGGAGCTTGGCCCAGGCACCGCGGAGGGTGAGGAGGCCGTTGAGCATGCCGCCCCATGAGGGTGCCCAGAGCATCAGCGAGAAGAGCATGCCGAGCATCTGCAGCCAGCGTGGCAATGAGGTATTCAGCAAGTGGTGAGGGCCGGCCCAGATATAGATGAAGACCAGCGACCAGAAGTGAATGATGGAGAGACGGTAGCTGTAAACCGGGCGATTCGCTGCTTTTGGCAGGAAGTAATACATGATCCCGAGGATCGGCGTGGTGAGGAAGAAGGCGACGGCATTATGCCCGTACCACCACTGGACGAGTGCGTCCTGAAGTCCGCCGAAGATCGGGTAGGAGTGGGTGAACGAGGTGGGAATCGAAAGGTGATTGACGATGTAGAGCATCGCCACGGTGACGATGGTTGCGATGTAGAACCAGAGGGCGACGTAGAGGCTGGGCTCGTTGCGTTTGGCGAGGGTCCAGAAGAAGTTGATGGCGAAGATCACCCAGATCAGGGCGACGGCGATGTTGATGGGCCAGATGAGTTCGGCGTATTCCTTACCGCGTGTTAGTCCGATGGGGAGGGTGACGGCGGCGGAGACGATAATCGTTTGCCAGCCCCAGAAGTGGATTTTAGAGAGTAAGTCCGATGCGGTTCGGCATTTGCACAGCCGCTGGGTGGAATAGTAAACACCGGCAAACATCATATTTCCGACGAAGGCGAAGATGACAGCGTTGGTGTGGAGGGGGCGGAGGCGGCCGAATGTTAGAAACGAAATGCCATCTGCCTTGATGGCACCGAAGGTGAGGGCTTCGAGGAATTTTCCGTTCATTTGCCACCATGAGAGCTGGGTGGCGCAGATCACGCCGACGAGCATGCCGACGATTCCCCAAATGATGGAGGCGATCATGAACTGACGAACGGATTTATCGTCGTAGGTGATGGTGGTGGTTGGGGCGGTGGCCGATGTGGTCATGGTGGGAAAATCGTTAGGACTTAGGGTTTGCCGGGTTGGTCGTCGAGCGGGAGGAGTGAGTCGCGCTCAGGGGATGAGTTTTTCGAACGCCGGAACTCACCGATAAAGCAGGTGATGAAAATCCCGGCGAGGCAGAGGCTCACGAGGATGGTGAGGGCGATGACGTTCATGGATGCGGGCACAAAGGAGCGAAGCCGAGTGGCAGAGTCGCCGCATGGATTGCGGGAAGATCTGCGGATTTTCTCAAGCTGCGGACTGATGCTGGCGGTTCGCCATCCATTCGAGGAAGCTGTCGGCGACCAGAGGTGCCAAGCAGCGGGAATGAAACTGGGTGGGATTGAGAATGATGTGGAAGCTCTCTGCTGCGTTCAGCGGGATGCCGATGGAGGCTCGGAAGCCATTGGGCTCATCCTCGGTGGCCTCTATGGCCAAGGCGTCGTTGAAAACGACATGGCCGCGGCGTGCGATGGCGGTCATGACCTTGCGGAGGCCGCAACGACTGGTGGGTGGGCACTTCCCGCAGGAGTCAGCGACTCCGAGAAGTCGGCGCTGGGCGGGATCGGAGGCGATGGCGTGGACGATCTGCGGGGTGAGCGCGATCCAGTTTCCACCAGATTCCTCGTCGAACTCGTTGAGGAGTCGGGCGACAGCTGCGGCGCAGCCGATGGGGCCGTCGCAAGGGGTGTTGAGAAGAACGAAGGGAGCTCCGGTATTCTCCTCGGCAAGGAGCCAGTGGTGGAACTCTGTTAGTGTGGTGACGGGCATGGGTCGAATTGGAACGATGGCGCATGATTCACCAATTCTAAGGCGGGTGCTCCGCGTGGGCTGCCCTAGGTTGCGCGAATTTTGTCGGGCTTGGGGCCCGGAAGAGGACCTTGAAGGTTGCTCCGCATCGATGCCTTCGAGCCGGAACCTTGGAGGGTGGCGGTCAGTTGCTTTCAGGGCTCATCGGCAGGTTCAGCCGTCTCGTTTTTCTCCTTCGCGGTCGACGGTCCAAGCGATGTTCACGTCGGCGACTTCTTTTCGATCATTGCCTTGATCGCGGAGACTGGGACGCAGTTCTTGATCACCATTTGCAAGGGGCCTTTGGGTTCCTTGCCCGGCTCGGAGTTGTAGTAGATCGACTGGGTGTTCGAAACCATGCCTACGATGCGTTTCTTCTTGTCAAGAACCGGTCCTCCCGAGGAGCCAGCGGCGTAGTCTGCGGTGATGGACATCCATGTGGTCGGTTTGGCGTCGTCTTTGTTCGGGCGAATATAGTATCGGGAAAC
This sequence comes from uncultured Haloferula sp., assembly GCA_964628795.1. Lineage (GTDB taxonomy): Bacteria > Verrucomicrobiota > Verrucomicrobiia > Verrucomicrobiales > Akkermansiaceae > Haloferula. The sequence continues at coordinate 27,053 of CAZVMS010000250.1, forward strand.
GACGCCAGTGGTGTGGGTATAAAAGCGGCTCTTGGGATGGCTGATGACGTGCAGACTGGAGCGGACTGGGGCGTCTGGCCCCAAAGGGAATGCGGGGATGTTCGTGGCGGTAGTTTTAAAGATAGCGATGTCGTCTGTTTTGCTGGCGGCGAGGACTTCCGTGATGGGGTAGGCATTCCCCTCCATGTCGCACACGCCCATCACGGCACCTTTGGCCTTCTCGAAGACGTGGTAGTTGGTGACCATGACTCCATCCGAGGTCAGTGCCCAGGCAGTGGCGATTCCTGAGGGGTGCCAATGATCGCATTTGCCGCAATTGTAAACAGAGCCAACCATGTAGACGGCTGAGTCAGCGGACTTCGGGCTGGATGTTGGGAGCGCGAGATCAGGGACGGTGGCAGGCGCGGATTTGAGTTGCTCGGAGAGCTTTTCGGCTGAGTAAGTTTTCTCCTCATCAGCGAAAGCGCCGATACCATCGCCGAAGCTAGCCCTGAGAGCGACATCATTGATCACGGCGGGCTTTGCCGAGGCGAAGGTGATTGATACGAAAAACAAAGCGAATTTCATCATCTCTTCCATAGGCTAAGTTGAGAGGAGGTCCACTGGAATTTTCGTGCCGTCTCGCGGATGAGGAAAGGCTCGTCTTGGGTGAGGATGAGTTCGAAATCGGCGCTGAGGTGATCTTTGAGCCAATCAATGGTGGCACCTTTTGGCCAGTTTTCGGGTGGGGTGAATTCGCCGAGCCAAGTGCAGGGAGTGGCGAGGATGAGTTCGCCGCCGGGGGAAACGAGCGCGGGCAGGCGCTTGAGGAGCCTTTCGGGCTCGGGAAGGCGGCAGAGCAGGTTGGCGGCGTGGACGCGGTCGAACGCACCAAGGTCGGGGCGGAGGTTCATGGCGTCGCCTTGCTCGAAGTGGACGCGGGAGGGGTCGATGCCCGCAGGCAGGCGGGCTTCGAGGGACGTGCTGAGGTGGGCTTCGTCGAGGCGGGTGTAGGGAAGCGGTGCTTCGGCGATGGCGGCGGCGGCTTGGACGAAGGCGTGGGAGTAGTCGATGCCGATGACTTTCGGGAAACGACGGGCCAACTCGTAGCTTGAGCGTCCGACGGCGCATCCGAGATCGAGGGCGCGGCCGCTTTCGCCATCGGAGAAATGGGCCTGGGTGCGGACGGCGAAGTCGAGGGCTCCGCGCATGTCAGGTGGGGCGGAGGCGGGGAGGATTTCCTCGGCGGTGCCGTAGTGGAAAAGCAGGTATTCGGAGACGAGCTTGTCGGATTCGTAGGGATTATCGGGCATGGGGCTGGTGGGAGGCGGAGCAGGATGCTCCGGGGACGGACTGAAGCGAGACGCTCCAGCCACGGCTTCAGTCGTAAAAGAAGTCGTTGTCGTCGTGCTTGGGGATCGGGAGGTTGATGACCTTGAGTTTGCCGATGGCGCGGTGGCGGCAGCCGGGCCTGATCATGACGGCGCTAAGGGGTTTGACGGGGATCAGTTCGCCATCGAGTTCGAGATGACCTTCGCCTTCGAGGACGAGATAAATCTCGGTGGTCTTTTTGTGATAGTGGGTCGTCGGTTCGTCGCGCACTTCGAGGTAGTGGGCGGAGGCGGGGGCGTCTTCTTGGTCGACGAAGGCACGGCGAGTGGTGCCACAGCAGCATTCGATGGGCGGGAGATCGGTGAAATCGACGTGGTGGAAGCGCTTCATGAGTAGATGATACAGGGATAAAAACACGACCCGATCAGAAAATGACCGGGTCGAGTGGCGAGAGGAGTCCTGCGTTCATGACCGGGACGGTCATGCCACTGGTGGGCTTTAGCGGTCGGAGGCGAGGGCGTCCATGATGTAGCGCGAGGGGCGGAAGTCCTCGATGATGACTTCTTGCTGGTCGCCGCGTTTCATCCGAACCTGCTTGATGTTGAAGTTCGGGGTTTTGTGCGGGGCGAAGAGGATGTCGTCGTGGGTCGAGTTCTCGTGCTTCTTGAACATGTCCGGGACGATGTCGCCGCCGAGATGGTCATCGCGACCGGTGGCGAGGTGGCAGGTGCCGAGGACCTTTTCATCCTGAATGTCGGAGTAGGAGACGGGGAGGACCTGGGTGCCGAAGCCGAGTTCGCCGAGGGTGCCGGTCATCGGGTCGTCGAGCAGGCGGGCGTTGTGGGCATCGATGGTAGCTTGGTTGCCTTCGATAAGTTCGGATTTGATGATGTTGCGATTTTCCACGGTGAGCACGCCGAGGGTGCCGTCTTCGTATTTCATCGGGAAGTGGCCGCGGGCATCAGTGGGGACGAAGTAAACCTCACCGGCGGGGAGGTTGGCGACGTCGGGCTTTTCGCCTTTGCAAAGGCCGTGCGACTTCTGCGCTTCTTGGCCGTCGAGGCCGAGCCATGCGGTGAGGATGCGGCCGTCTTCGAGAGCGAAGTCGATTTCGACTTCATCGGCCTTGTTCATGGCGAGACGGATGCGCTCGGCATCGGCGGAGACTTCGTTGTAATCGACGGTGAGGCCGGAGTTGAGGATGACGTCGTTGACGCCGTGCATGGTGGCACCGCGGAATCCGTATTCCTTGCATTTGGCTGTTAGAGGGGCGGTGGCGGAGTAGGTGGAGACGCAGAGGATGATGTCGTAGTTCGAGTAGATGTCGGCATCGAGGGAGAGCTGGTTTCCATTGGTGTCCCAGACTTCGTCTTCGAGGTCGAGGTTGGAGCCGTGGGTGGTTTTGTAGGCGAACATTTCGCCGCCGCTCATGCCGAGGGCTGCGAGCGCGCCATTCTTGAGGGCGAGGTAGAAGGCTTCGTGGGCTTTCTTTTGAACGGGGAAACCTTCGTGGTTGAGGTAGTTGAAGTCCTTGATGAGTTCGGCGGGTTCGTCGAAGTCGGTGAGGATGCAGACGCTGCAGCCTTTGGTGGGTTCAAAGACGTTGCCGAGGAGACCGACGAGGTCGAAGGGTGGAAAATCGCGTTTTTCCGGGTGAAGAAGAATCTCTTCGGACAGGTAGCTGGGCAGTTGGGATGTGATCATGGCGATTGGAACGTCTGAGAATATGAAGGGGCTTTGGGGGCGCAAGGGGAGTTTTTGTAAAGCTGGGACTGTGGGACTTAGGGCGCTGGATTTCTATTCTCCGCCGAGGTCCATGCCCTTGGAGCGCATTTGATCCAGCACCGATGACATGTCCTGAAGGCTTTCCCAGAGGTCTTTCAGCACGTAGATCGGGCAATCCGAGCGGACGGCCAGGGCAATGCAGTCGGACGGGCGGGCGTCGAGCTCGACAATCTTGCGATCCATGATTTCGTTTTCGGCCTCGAGGATCAGGCGGGCGAAGTAGACTTCTTCTTCGACGGCGATGATCACGGCGCGGGAAAGTCTTGCGCCGAATCCTTCCAAGGCGCTCAGGAAGAGATCGTGAGTGAGGGGACGCGGCGGGGTCTGGCCGGCTAAGGCGGCGTTGATCGTGGCACCGATCGAGATGTCGATGTAGAAGACGATCACCTTTTTCCCATCGCCAAGAAAGACCGCGCATCCAGCAGGGGTGGGCAGCAGGGCGATCGGTTCGACTCGGACGAGGTCAGGCATCCCTAGAGGATCATGCGGGAAGGGGAAATGCTCAATGGAGAATTTTTCGGGCGTTTGGAGCTATGGATCAAGGGGCGGCGCTGGAGCTGCGTGTTGCGGGCTTGTCGGGTTGGTAAGCGCGTCTAGGGTGTCGCAGTTCATGCGAGCCTTGCCGACCAATTGGATTCTCCGCGGCGCGCCCTTCCAATCGGATGGGCACGACGGCGATGGCGAATTCCCAGCGATCTTGCGGCACTTGATTGCCCAGCGGGGACTTCCGGCGGGTGACGAACTTGAAACTTTTCTGCGTCCGCGACTGCGCGACCTCAGCGATCCTTTCGAGATCGGGGACATGAAGGAGGCGGTCGAGCGGATCCTGCTGGCTGTGGACCGGCAGGAAAAGGTGGTGATTTACGGGGACTATGATGTCGATGGCGTGAGCTCGATCGCGGTGACGCGGAAAATGCTGCGTGCTTATGGTTTGGAGCCGCGTGCGTTTATTCCAAAGAGGAGCTCGGAAGGCTACGGTCTGAGCACGGCGGCGATTGCGCGGATGATGAGCGAGGGCGAAAAGCCGGATCTGTTGATCACGGTGGACTGCGGGACAGTGTCGGTTGATGAGATTGCGACGCTCCGCTCGGAGGGTGTGGAGGTGATCGTGGTGGACCACCATGAGCCGGGTCCGAACGGGCGTCCGGATGTGGTGGCTTTGGTGAATCCGAAGTGTGGGGGTGGTCCGGCTTACCTTTGCGCGGCGGGCGTTTGTTTTAAGTTGGGCCATGCCTTGCTTAAGACGCGGCCGCTTGAGGAATTTGATCTCAAGGAGTTGCTGGAGTTGGTTTCGGTGGCGACGATCTCGGACATCGTGCCGATGGTCGGGGAGAATCGGCTGCTGGTGAGGCATGGATTGAAGCGCTTACCGAACACCTTGAATCCGGGGCTCAAGGCCTTGCAGGAAGTCTCGGGGATGAACGGGCGCGCGACATCGATGGATGTCGGTTTCCGGATTGGGCCGCGCTTGAATGCGGCGGGCCGGATGGATAAGCCAGAGGATGCCTTGGCGACTTTGTTGACGGACTCCAGTCGGAAGGCGCATGTTTTGGCGGAACAGCTGGAGCAGTATAACCGGCGTCGGCAGGTCCATGAGGCGCAGATTCGCCAGGAGGCGATGGCGATGCTTGATGAGACTTTTGATCCGAAGCGCGATCCGGTGATCGTGCTGGGTTCGCGCAGCTGGCATCCGGGCGTGGTGGGGATTGTGGCGTCACGCTTGATGCGCCAATTTCACAAGCCGACTTTTATCATCGCGATCGATGAGAATGGGGTCGGGAAAGGGAGTGGACGGAGCATCGAGGGTGTCTCGCTGGTGGAGGCGATTCAGGCGACGCGGCCGCATTTGGTCGCCGGTGGTGGTCACGACATGGCAGCGGGGATTTCCGTTCACGAGGACAAGCTCGATGTCTTCCGCAAGGAGTTCGGTGAGTTTGTTCTCAGGGAGACGGATGAGGAACAACGTCAGCCGAGGATGTATGTGGATGCTGAGATTCCCTTCTCGGATTTGTCGTTGGAATTTTTGAAGGACTACGAATTGCTGCAGCCGTTTGGGAACAGCAACCCGCAGCCGATCTTCATGTCACGCGGGGTGAACTTGAGCCGTCCGCCGGTGCACATGAAGAACCAGCATTTGCGTCTGCATTTGAGGCAGGGGTATCATGAGCAGGATGCGGTTTACTTCGGTGGCGGTGAAGTGGACTTGCCGGACCCGCCATGGGACATCGCGTTTACGATCGATCGGAATCACTTTCGGGGGAGGACGAGTTTGCAGGTGATTATTCAGGGGGTGCGGGCGGCGGAGTAGGACCCCAATTCCGAAAAGGTGTTGCTGGGGACGGAGTGATACTTTAGTGTCAATGCCTTTAGGGAAAGCTGATGATCTCGAATTCATAATCTCCTTCACGGGAATCATTTGTAATAAGTCGTGGCCAGCTACTAACTGGTTGTCGGACCTTGCGCGGACAGGTTCGCTTCCGTCTTGGCGGAGTTGCTT
>CAZVMS010000251.1:0-4744 GCA_964628795.1 uncultured Haloferula sp.
TGCCCACGGAGCCATCGTTGTCACCCCGTCGATCGTTGCCTCTTCCTATGGTGATTTGGCCTTCGATGCCAATCTTGACGGGCTGAGCTACACGGCGTCCGTAACCGAGGGTGCTTTGCAGTCCGGCTTCGACAATTTCGCTGCGCTTTCCAATGGTGTCCCGCCCGCGATCAACCCAGGCTCCGGAACTGCGGCAGGGATCCTCTTCCCAAACGGCACAGACCCTGCGAGTTTTACAATCGACTTGGGATCGGCGACCGAGATCGGTTCCATCACGGCGTTTTCCTCCCACACCACCACCCGGTCGTTTTTGTTATTCGATGTGTATGGGTCGAATACCGCAGGACTGCTTCCGGGAGCTGCTGGCAGCACCTTGATCAGAGCGGTGAGCGTAGGGAGGAGTGATCAGGATAACGACGTGGTGGCCGCTCAAATTGCCGATGACGGCGGGGCTAGCCTGGGCAGCTATCGCTATCTGATTTTCGATGTGTTTCTCGAAAATACCGGTGCAGGGAATGAGCACGCCTTCATCACCGAACTCGACGTACAAGCCATCCCCGAGCCATCCGTGGCTCTTATCGGTGGACTCGGTCTCCTCGCCCTGCTGCGTCGCCGCCGCTAGTTTCAGCTCAATCAAATTTTGCAAGGCCGCTGCATGGTTCATGCAGCGGCTTTTTTTGCTTTCTATCAGCCCCAACCCCACGAAACACATGAAACCCATTTCCCTCCAACACTTGAAGCGAACCCTCAGCTTCGCCGCGATTCTTTTCTCGGCAACCATCGCCCAGGGGCAGCTGATCAATGTCAATTTCACCAATGGCAACGCGCTTGACCCAACGACACTCGAAGGTCCCGGCGGCGGGTTGGGGACGAGCTGGAACCAATACGCTGGATATGACTCGACCGGCGTGGTGGTCGATTCCACCGGCGGGGCGACAACGGTAACCATCGACACCAATTTCAGTCTCGCGGCGAATGACAATGCCACTCCGCTCACCATGCTGCGGCACTCGATCACTGATTTTGGAAAGGGTGCGGCTGGCAAAAACGTGACCATCAGCGGTTTGGCGAATGGAGAAACCTACGACATTTGGTTGGTGACGCTCCGGAATCAGCCTTTTGGCAGTGATGGCACGGAACAATACGTGGGCTGGTGGTCCACCACCCACACCACGACCTCTCCAAGTGACCAACTTGTGGATGCCGTGAACCCGACGATCAATACTTCGACCTTTGTCGAGGGCTACAATTACGTGCTCTTCGAAAATGTCGTGGCGACCGGTGGTCAGATCGTCTTCACCGGTGTTGCAGGCGACCAGCTCGACGGCTCCGACAACAACCACCGCCACGGCCTCAACGGGCTTCAAATCAAAAAATCGAATCCGCTCGTCGCCGGCCCCGTGGACGACGCCATGTCCACGGTCGAGTCTTTCCCGGCCTCGGTTCTTGCGAACGACAGCTCGACTGCCACCGTCACGGTGACCCTCAAGGACGCGGCGGGCATTCGTGTCCCCGGTAAAGACGTCACTCTGGCGAACACGGGCGGCCCACAGTCAGCCGTCATCGATCCGCCCACCGCGCTCACCACCAACACTTCGGGAGAAGTGAGTTTCTCGGTGAGTTCGGGCACCCTTGGAATCGAGGTCTTCTCCGCCACCGTCGTCACCGACAGCCTAACCCTCACCGACACCGCGAGCGTCGAGTTCACCGATCCGGGCGCACCCGTGGCATTCAACGTGAACTTCCACGGCGGCAGCGCGGCGACCGGACTCATCGGAGCGGTGGGCGACCCCGGCGAAACCTGGAACCAGGGGACGAGCTCGGTCAGCAACCTGACTGACACGACGGGCACCGTGGTGTCGTCGGTGAACGTGACGGGGCTCCCCAACAGCAGCGCGACAACCAACGCCGACCTGAACGTCTTCGATGCCAACCGGAACTTCTTCGACAAGGGTTCCGACACCACCCTTTCCATCACCGGACTGGTGCCGGACACCGCCTACGATCTCTACATCTACGCCCTCGGCCATTTCGCTCCCAGTTGGGAAGATCTTTCCAGCACGGAACGGGGCTTCGGCGATTTCGTCACCAGCAATACGGTCAATGGCAATGGCCAGACCCAGACGGTCGACAATGCCAAGCCCGGCACCAATGCGAGCATCTTTGTTCCCGGCGGCAACTATGTCGTGTTTCAATCCATCGTCACCGATAGCGCGGGTAATATCTCGATCCTGGCCGATGCCTACGACGGAGTTGACGGGAATTCGGCGACGAACGACGGCGACACCCGGCTCTACATCAATGCCCTGCAAATCCGCCCCGCCAGCGGCATCAGCGTCGATTACGGCAATTGGCGGGAGGCTTCATTTCCCGGTCTCGGCCTGCCGGACGAGGATGACGACGGCGACGGCCTGAGCAACGACGAGGAGCGGATCTTCGGCCTCGATCCCACGGATCCCGCATCGGTGCGCCCCATCACGCAAACCGTGGAACCGGCGACCGGAGCCTTCAGTTACTCCCGTCGAAACCCGTTCCTGGCGAATCTGGATTACCAGGTCTGGTATTCGACCAACCTTGAGCAATGGTTTCAGGACAACGCCGCCTTTCAGACCATCCAACCGGTTGTCGGCGACATTGAAACCGTTGATGTCCAAGTCGACCCCGCCCTGCTGAGTGAGCCGAGGCTCTTTGTTCAGGTCCGGGCGAGCGAGGTCACCGGCATCGATCCCGAACCTTCGCTGCTCAATCTCTGGGGCAGCGGAAACACCGTCACGGTGCTCTATTCCGAGCCGATGAATGCGTCCTCGGCGGGCAATCTTAATAATTACAGCGTCACCCAGGAGGGTGGGGGCACGCTCAATGTGACAGATGCCAGCGTCAGCAGTGACGGTGCCAGCGTCACCCTGACCCTCGATGCGTCGCTCGGCCTCGACACCGGCTACACCGTCTCGGTCGATGGCATCACCAGCGGCACTGGTCAGTCACTGGAGAGCGGCACCACCCGCCAGTTCACCACCTGGGACGACAACCCGAATGGCATCAAGGTGTTCATCGTGGCCGGCCAGTCGAACATGGTCGGCTACGGGAGTGTCGAAAATGGTGCGAATGGGGTCGCCGGTGCGATCGGCAGCCTGCGGTTTCTTGCCGCGAACAATGACAAGCCAGAATACAATTACTATGATTTCACCTCCCTGCTGACGAATCCGGGCGACACCGGCAGTGCCTTTGCCACCCGCTCCGACGTGAAGTGGTGGTGGAAGGATGGCGGGGCCAACCTTGGCGGCACCGTCCGCAAGGGCGACCTCGGACCGACCACCGGGGTCAGCACCACCCAAATCGGACCAGAGTATGCCTTTGGTCAGGTGATCGGCGATTTCTATGCCTCGGACAAGGTCCTCATCATCAAGTGCGCCTGGGGCGGCCGCGATTTGGCGACCAAATTCCGTCCACCCAGCGCCGTGGCGGATCGCGGCGGACGGGTCGGGGATTTCTACAATGCCATCATTGATCTGACCCGCGAAGCGCTCGCCGACCTCGACACCGAGGGGCCGGGATGGTCCGGCCAGGGCTACCAGCTTGTCGGCTTCGGCTGGCATCAGGGCTTCAACGACCGGATCGATGCGGCCTTCTCCGCCGAGTACAAGGACAACCTGCCCGACCTCATCGAGGACGTGCGGGAGGTCTTCAACAAGCCGAACCTCCCCTTCGTCATCGCCACGACCGGGATGGACACCGGCGCGGCGGAAGCGCCCCCCTACGCGGGCTACAGTGCCGTGGAGAAAGCCCAGCTGTGGGTCGCCGGCGTGCCCCAACCGGCCAAGGTGCGGAGCACCGACACCCGCCCGTTTCAACGCGGGGCCGCGTTTTCCCCCTCCACCCAGGGCTTCCACTGGAACTGGAATGCCGAAAGCTATTTCCTCATCGGCAAGTCGCTCGGTGACGACATGGTGGATTTGCTGAACGCCCCGTGAACCACCCAAGGACCGCAAGCCTCACCCAGAATGCAGCAGTTGTTTCGCGCTCCCGCCAGGATGATCCACGCCCGGGCCGGCTCCGCCGCCACCCGCTTCGCCACCCGCTGCCGATCCTGCTTCAGCTCGATCAACGTCTTCGGGGCAAAGGCCAGCCGATGCCCTGCGGCCTCAAGTTGCCTGCGCAGTTCGAGAATCTAGCTCAGGCGTTCGTTGCCGCGTTTGTCGAGGTCCCAGTTGCTTCCGCAACTTCCTCTTTCCCACGATTTGCGTCACTGATGCTTGCAATTTACCTCGCCTTTTTTGATGGGATCTTTTCAGTCGGCCCCGATGGATTTTCGAGCCATACGCACCCTCTTGCGGCTCTGCGCTTTCCTCCCTGCCTGCACTTCCGCCCAGGATCCGGTCTCCTCCAAAGCGGCGGCCTTGCCGAGGCCGACCCATCCGGAGGCAATGCCCCCACACCTCGGCCGCACAGGTGTCGCCGACGTCGGCGTGTGTCGCGAGTTCACGGAAACCAATCCCAGTCGATGTTTTCGGCACTGCGGGCGAGATTGACCGGACGGGGCAATCCGTCCAGACCAAGCCGTTCCCAATCCCACATTTTAAAGGTAAAGATATAGGGCGTCGCGCAGAAGTGTTCGGCATGTCAGGTGCTTTGCGTTGTTGCTGTCCCGAAGATTCCCGAATTTCGTAGGGTCGCCACCAAATCGAGCGCCCGAGACGGGCGGCTTGTCTTCGTTGCCGCCCCGCGCTCTTGGTATCAGGGCACA
>CAZVMS010000252.1:0-12081 GCA_964628795.1 uncultured Haloferula sp.
GGTGATGGTCAGCGCGGGGTTGCGGGAGTCCACAGGCAGCATCTGCTGGGCGGCGTCTTTGCCGTAGACGCTGACCCGCGCGGAGAGCGGGTCACTGTCGGCCGTGTGGCGGAGCAGTTCCTGGTCGTTGTGCCGGAGCGTGAACGACACATGGCTGTGCGAGAGGGTGAACCGCGCGATCAGCGCCGAAATGTGCCCCAATTCCGTGGCGTCGGTGCGGAGGAACTTGAGTCGCGCAGGGGTGTTGAAGAAGAGGTTCTGGACAACGAAGGTGGTGCCGGGCGGGCAACCGATTTCGGACACGTCGGTCACTTCGCCGCCCTCGAGGGTGATCCGCGTGCCTTCGGGTACCCCCGCCTCGCGCGTCGTGACCTGCACCTGTGACACCGAAGCGATGCTGGGAAGCGCCTCGCCGCGGAACCCCAGCGTCGTCACCCGGAAGAGGTCGTCCAGGCACCGGAGTTTGCTGGTGGCATGTCGTTGGAAGGCGACCACTGCGTCGCGCTGGCTCATCCCGCAGCCGTCGTCCTGAATCCGGAGCAGCCGCTTGCCCCCCGCCTCCACGTCGACCTCAATGTTCTGCGCCCCGGCGTCAAGGGCGTTCTCGACCAGTTCCTTGACCACCGAAGCCGGCCGCTCGATCACCTCGCCGGCGGCGATCTTGTTGGCGATGCTGGCATCGAGGACGTTGACGCGGTCAGGCATTGGCTGATTGCAGATCTCAGATGTCGGATTTCAGATTGCAGAGGGACGGCAGGCTTGACTCGGCAGCAGCGGCGAGAACTGGGGGCGCCCAGATCTGAAATCTGCAATCTCAGATCTGCAATCCCCTAAGCGGTCTCTGTTGCTCTGCTCTTCAGTTCGCTCAGCTTGGCGAGGGCTTCGATAGGGGTGAGCTGGTTCACGTCGAGGTCGCCCAAGAGCGCAATCACGGGGTGGGGCGTCAGCTCGAACAGCTTCAACTGGACCGGGGTCTCAACCTTCTTCACCTGCCTGGCCGCCGGAGCGACCTGGCCGATGTTCTTCTCTTCTTCCAGCGTCCAAAGCACTTGCTTGGCGCGCTCGATGACTTCGTGGGGCAAGCCGGCCAGGCGAGCGACCTGGATGCCGTAGCTGCGGTCGGTGCCGCCGGGGACAATGCGCCGGAGGAAGACGATGTCGTCGCCCTTTTCCTTCACTTCCACGCGGTAGTTCCGGGCGCGCGGAAGTTGCTCGCCCAGTTCGTTCAGGTGATGGTAATGTGTCGCAAACAGCGTCTTCGCGCCCAGGTCGTGCAGGTACTCGCTGACCGCCCAGGCGAGGCTCAAGCCGTCGAAGGTGCTGGTGCCGCGGCCGATCTCGTCGAGGATGACCAGGGATTTCTCGGTGGCGTGGTTGAGGATGAGGGCGGTTTCGTTCATCTCGACCATGAAGGTGGATTGGCCGCGTGAGAGGTCGTCGCTGGCACCGACGCGGCAGAAGATGCGATCTACTAGACCTATCGTAGCACTTTCGGCAGGGACGTAGGCGCCGATCTGGGCCATCAGGGTGATGAGGGCGACTTGGCGGATGTAGGTGGATTTTCCGGCCATGTTCGGGCCGGTGAGGATTTGGAGGAGGTTGTCTTCGGGGTCGAAGGCGGTGTCGTTGGGGACGAATTTTTCGTCGACGAGGGTTTGTTCGAGGACGGGGTGGCGGCCGCTGGTGATTTCGATGGTGCGGCTTTTTTCCAAACGCGGGCGGCAGTGGCGGTGGGTTTGGGCGGTTTCCGCGAGGGTGCCCAGGACGTCGAGGCGGGCGATGGCGGCGGCGGTTTGCTGGAGGGAGTCGAGGTGGGTGCAGACTTGCTGGCGGAGTTCGAGGAAGAGTTCGTATTCGAGCTTTTTGGCGCGTTCTTCGGAGCCGAGAACTTTGGCTTCCATCTCCTTGAGCGCGGGGGTGATGAAGCGCTCGGCGTTGGCCATGGTCTGCTTGCGGGTGTAGTCGTCGGGCAGGGTGGCGGTGGCGAGTTTGGCGGTGGAGAGTTCGATGAAGTAGCCGAAGACGTTGTTGAACTTGATCTTGAGGGTGTCGATGCCGGTGCGTTTGCGTTCCTGGGCCTGGAGGTCGGAGATCCACTGCTTGCCGTCGCGGGTGGCGGAACGGAGTTCGTCGAGCTCGGGGTTGTGGCCGTCGGCGATGAGGCCGCCGTCCTTCAACGTTGCTGGGGGTTCTTCGGCGAGGGCGGTGGTGAGGTGCTGGGTGAGTTGGGTGTGGTCGTTGAGGTCGGAAGAGTGAGCAGTGATCAGTGAGCAGTGAGCAGTGGCTGGATTCTCTGCGGGCGATGGCTCCGGCTGGGGTTGATAAGTGGGCGGGACGCCCACGCTCCCCTGTAAGCAGGCGAGGTCTTCTTTGAGGGTGGGGATGTGGCTGAGGGAGATGGCGAGGGCTTGGAGGTCTCTTGCGTTTCCTGCGCCTTGGCTGAGGCGGGCGGTGGTGCGTTCGATGTCGCGGATGCCTTGGAGGGACTCGCGGATTTTGCTGAGGATGAAGGGCTGCTCCAACAGGGCGGCGATGAAGTTTTGTCGCTCTAACAGCTCGTCGATGTCGCGCAGGGGGTGGAGGATCCAGTCGCGGAGGAGGCGGGCACCCATGGGGGTTTTGGTGCGGTCGAGGACACCTAAGAGCGTGTGCTTTTTTCCGGAACGGGAGTCGATGAGGTCGAGGTTCGCCTGGGAGGCGGAGTCAATGAGGACGAGGTGGGAGTCTTCGCGGACTTTGAGGGAACGGAGGTGTTCGCAGGGTCGGCGGAGCTGGTGGATGAGGTAGTGGAGGATGGCGCCGGCGGCACCGGTGGCGGCGTGCATGTCGGCGCAGCCGAAGCCGTGGAGGGACTGGACGGCGAAGTGGTCCTTGAGGAGCTGGCCGGCGGGGTCGGGGAGGAAGGCGAAGGCGTCGTAGGCCTGGGCGGCATTGAGGGCGGCGAAGGCGGGGATTTGCTCGTCGGAGTAAAGGAGCTCGCTGGGGGTGAGGCGGGCGAGTTCGTCGTCGAGCGGGCCGCGCTCGGTAAACTCGGCGACGGTGAACTCGCCGGTGGTGTGGTCGACGCAGGCGAGGCCCCATTTTTTTCCCTGCTGATAGACGGCGGCGAGGTAGTTCGGGCGGGCGTCGTCGAGGAGGTGGGCTTCGATGATGGAGCCGGCGGAAATGATGCGGGCGATCTCGCGTTCGACGAGTTTTCCGGGGATGGGCTCGGAGGTTTGTTCGGCGATGGCGACGCGTCTGCCGGCTTTGACGAGCTTGGCGATGTAGGCGTCTGCGGCGTGGTAGGGGACGCCGCACATGGGGATGGAGTTGCGGCGGGTGAGGGCGACGTTGAGGATGGGGGCGGCGTTTTGGGCGTCCTCGAAGAACATTTCGTAGAAATCGCCGAGGCGGTACATAAGCAGGACGTCCTCCGGGAGGGATCGGCGCATCTTTTGATACTGCGCCATCATCGGGGTGAGCGTTGTGCCTGACATCAGGGAGAGGATGGGAGTGAAGGGGGCGAGTGAGAAGTGAGAAGTGATTGAGTGAGCGGTGAGCAGCGAAAGGCTCGGCTGGGGTGGTGGTGCTGGGGTGGTGCGGGCTTTGGAGTACAGGATTCAGGGGCTGGGGGGCAGAAAGTCAGGAGATGCTTTCGCAGGGCTTCTGCCTTCTGTCTTTCTGACCCCTGAATCCTAGCCCCTGTGCCCCAAGGCCTCAATGAGGGAAGGGCACCGGGGCAGCGGCTGCGGCCAAAGTCAGCGGTCTGGAGTCGGGTGGTTGACAGATTGGGGGTTGGTGGCATGTATTTCCGGAGTATGAACAAATTTCTCATTCCGATGCTGTTGGGGGCGCTGATGCCTGTGATGTCCGTTCGTGCTGATGATACGCCGCTCGCCGAGCAGATGGAGGTCATCGATGATGCTTACAAGGCGCTGCGTCGGACGGAGGATGCGGCGGACGGGGCGAAGCTGGCGCGTGAGGCGCAGGCTGGGGTGCTGAAGGCGATCACGATGACGCCTGATTTTGTGGCGGCGGGTGGTCATCCGGGCGGCAAGGAGCGCGCGATGGCGGAGTATAAGAAGCAGATGGCTCAGCTTTTCGTCGTCTTCTGTGATGTGGAAGCGGCTTTCCTTGAAAATGATATGGCCAAGGTTCAGGAGCTGGTGAAGGCGCTAAAAGACTCCAAGAAGAAGGGCCACGACGAGTTCATGGAAGAGGATTGAATGGGTTCGGATTCTCGACCACTGTTCCAGATTTTGATCCGCGATTGGCTGAGGGCTGGTCGCGGATTTTTTGTCAGAGGGCCAGGCTTGTTGGGTGCCGCGGATGTGGCAGGGGACGACCGGGATCTCCGTGCCAGCGACGAGCATGCCGATGCCTGGTTTGAAATGTCCCATGGTGCCGCTGCGAGAGCGGGTGCCTTCCGGGAAGATGAGGAAGCAGTCGTCGTGGGAGGTGAGTGTGGTGCGGAGGCGGATGAATGACCAGGTCAGGTGGTGCAGGGCAGATTCCCAGCGCGGGGCGACTCGATTCGGGGGCACGCGTTGTTCGATCCAATCGGTGGGCGAGGGAAGATGGGCAAGTTGGCGGGCGATTTGGATCATGGGAGTGGTGTGGTCAGGGGTTCGAGAGGCTGGATGAGAGTTGCCGATGAGAGTTGCCAGTCATTCAGCGGGAGCAAAGCCAGCGAAGCCATGGCCAGACAGACGACGACCATGCGTGCCGGTATTGCCATGGGGCCGCTGTAATCGGGGGATGCACCGGCTAGCTGAACCTGATTACGGATGCAGGCGGTGAAGACCGCGCCAAGGGCGGCGGTCCATCCAAGAGTCGGGTGGCTGCCGATGGCATATCCGGCACCGGCGAGGATCATGGCGATGGATAGGGGATGAGTGGCTTCAGTCATGTCTTTTGGTTCCACTCGCTATCTCGGGATCGAAGCGTAGAGGTTACAGAGAAAAGTTGCCGCTCGTTCTCACAGCAGGTCAAGCTGGGCATCCTCGCCTTCGGGATCGCGGAAGCGGACGCCGATTCCCAACAGGCGGACAGGCTTGTTTTGGCCTCGTTGCCAGGCTTCCTTGAGGAGGGCTTCGTAGATGGTGGGTTCGATCGATGGGCTGGCCCGTTCGGCGGTAGTGCGGGTGAAGTCGGCGAACTTCAGTTTGATGACGAGCGAGCGGATGATGCGGTCGGAGTGCTTGCGGGCGAGTTCTTCACGAATGCCCTCTAACATGCCGTGCATGATCGGGGTTAGGGCGGGGAGGGTGAGGATGTTTTCGGAGAAGGTGTTCTCGCTGGAGAGGGATTTGCGGATGCGGTGGGTGCGGACTTCGCGGGTGTCGATGCCGCGCGAGAGCTCGTGGAGTTCGATGCCCCAGTTTCCGAATCGGCGAGCGAGTTCGATTTTGTCGAGTTTCTGGAGGTCGCCGCAGGTGTGGATGTTCAAGGCGGCGAGCTTGGCGCGCATTTTGGGGCCGATCCCCCAGAGGCGGCCGACGGGAAGTTCGCGCATGAAGGCATCGACGTCGTCAGGCCCGACATAGTGCTGGCCGTCGGGTTTGTTCCAATCGCTGGCGATCTTGGCGATGAGCTTGTTGTGGGAGATGCCGGCAGAGGCGGTGAGCCCGGTTTCCTCGCGGATCTGGGCGCGGATCTCGCGGGCGACGGCTTCGGGGGAGCTTTGGAGGTGGGAGACGTCGAGGTAGGCTTCGTCGAGCGAGAGTGGTTCTATTTTTTCTGTGAAGCGGCCGAAGATCGCGCGGATGCGGGCGGACTCGGATTTGTAGAGATCGAAGCGGACGGGGACGAGGACGAGGTGGGGGCAGAGTCCGAGTGCCTTGAAGACGGGCATGGCCGAGCGGCAGCCGAACTTTCGGGCTTCGTAGTTGGCGGTGGTTAGAACGCCGCGACGTGAGCTGCCGCCGACACCGATCGGCTTGCCACGCAGCTCGGGAGCTTCACGCTCCTCGATGGCGGCGTAGAAGCAGTCCATATCGATGTGGATGATCTTCGGCAAGGCGAGGGTATGGAAACCCCAAGACGCTAAGGTCGCAAATGTTTGTGTGCTGCAGTGCTGGTCTTTGACCGACTTGGATGAAGGAGAGGGGGGAAGCAGGGTTTTTCTCAATACGAAGACGAAACCGAGATGATTGAGTGAGAAGCTTAGATCTCTTCGGGAAGCGTGTAGCCTTCGCGGAACTTGGGGTTGGCGAGTTCTGATGAGGCGAGTTCTCCCGTGATCTTTCGGCTTGCGGGGTCGACCGTGACTTCGGCGCCGAGGATGTAGGGGACCTTGCTCGTGTCAATTGACCAGCGAGCAAGCTGTTCTTCCTGGCGGGTGAGCACGTCGATCAAGTCGGGATTTGAGGCGAGGATGCCTTCGCGCAGTTCCTTACCGCTCGCGGGCGTGCCGGCGCGGTGGGAGATGTTCGCAAGGTGGGAGACGTCTGCGGTTTCGGTCGAGCGGGCGAGTTTGCCGGTGAGCTCATCGGCTTTCCGTGAGCGGACGGCGTCGATGAAGTTCTGGGCGTGCTTGCCACCGGCGTCTCCGGGGAACTTCTTGATGCGCTCCTTGCCGTCGGGGCCGAAGATGTTGCCACCGCCGCGACCGCCGCGGAACTCACCGCCCTCGCAGGTGACGATCACGCCGACGCGATTGCCCTTGTAGCTCGGCGAGGCGTTGGTGCCTGGTTTGATCCAGAGGTCGTTGAGTTCGAAAATGACGGGCACGCCGGCAAGTTCATACCAGACGGTCTGCATGTTTGGAGACTGGCCCGCATCGTCCCAGGCGAAGCGTTGACCGAAAGAGTTCACTTTTTCCGGTAGGCCGAGATCGCCGAGGAACCATGAGATGATATCAATTTCATGAGGGGCCTGATTTCCGATGTCGCCATTGCCGGTATTCCAGACCCAGTGCCAATCGTAGTGGAGTTGTTTGCGCAGAATTGGGAGGTCGAGGGCTGGGCCGAGCCACTGGTCGTAGTCGAGAGTCGTAGGTGGTTTGAGTGGTGGGTTCTTGGCGCGGCCGATGGAACTGCGGTTGCGGTAGCAGAGGCCGCGGACGGCGGTGATCTTTCCGACTTCGCCGCTATTGATGTATTGGAGCGCGTTAACGAGGCCGGTGTCGGAGCGACTCTGAGTGCCGACTTGAACGATGCGGTTGTATTTTTCCGAGGCCTCGATCATCTTGGCGGCTTCCGACATTTTGTGGGTCACGGGCTTTTCGACATAGACGTCTTTCCCGGCCTGGCAGGCGTGAATGGTGTGCAGGGCATGCCAGTGGTTGGGGCTGGCGATGACGACGGCATCGATGTCGTCACGTTCGAGAAGTTTGCGGTAGTCCTGATACTGATCGACTTTTTTGTTCCGCCCTTTGGATTCGAGTTGTTTTTGTCCCTGAGCTGAATACTCGGTATCGGGATCGGCGATGGCGACGAATTCCACGTTTTTCAAGCCGCCGAAATGATCGAGGTGGTTCAGGCCTCTTCCTCCACTGCCGATGAGCCCGAGCCGGATGGTTTCGTTGGCACCGGTGGCTCCAAGTGAGGGGAATCCGACGAGGGCGGAGGCTCCGAGTGCTTGAATGAAGCGGCGACGGCTGGGTGCAAATTGATCGGGGTGATTCATGGGTTTGGGTCTTAAGTTGATGGAAGTGGTGCTTTTAGGCCAGCAAGAAGAACTCTCTCAAAGGGGTTACTCGGATCGTGTTGGCTTGCCCTATTTGCCGCCGCCGACTTTGTAAGGGGGGCGATCAAAGGCGTCGTCCGACAAGCGCGGGTCCTTCTTTGATTTCAGCTCGGTGGTGAGTTGGGTCCGGAGCTTTTCCTTGATTTCGTGGTATTCAGGATCGCTTGCCAGATTCTTGATCTGGAAGCGGTCCTTGTGGAGATCGTAGAGTTCTTCGGCGGGTCGTTTGCCCCAGGCGAAGTCGGTGAATGTTGACATGTTAGAATCCTTGCGGTGCTCGATAAGCCAGGCCTTGGTCGGGGAGGCATCGATGTCGGCAAAGGCGACCCGGGTGTTGCTGATGAGCTCTTTGGAGGATGGGGTGTGGTCATCGGTGACGGCGAGGGGATCACCCATCGGCCAGCGTTCGGGTTTGTAGTTGATGACGTAGAGGAAGTCGGCGGTGCGGATGGCGCGGGTTGGGTAGGGGAGGCGGCCTTCGCGGGCTTCGGCGACGTGAGTTTCCCGTCCGATGAGAGCCCAGCCTCTGAGTTGGCTGTCGTTTCCTCCTGTGGCGAGGGCGGGTAGCAGGTTTTCTCCATCGGGGTCATCTTGAGATGAGATGTCGGCGGCGGCTAGAAAGGTGGGTGTTAGATCGACAAGCGAGACAGGGACCTGGACTTCTCGACCGGGCGCGATCTGCTTTGGCCATCTCATCGCGAGAAGCACGCGCGAACCAAAGTCGTGAACATTGCACTTTCCCATGGGAAAGCCGGGCGCACCGTGGTCGCCGGAAATGCAGATGAGGGTGTTGTCGAGTTCGCCGCTTTTTTCGAGTTCATCGAGGATCACTTCGCATGCGGCATCGAAGGCCATGCCTTCGCCGAGATAGTCGGCGAAGTCTTCGCGGATGACTTCGTCGTCCGGCATGAAAGGAGGGAGCTTTCCTTTGAGTTGATCAGGATCGAGTCCCCAGAGCGATTTTCCTGAGCCCTGCGTCCAGGTGCGGTGGGTGTTGGTTGGGTTGAATGAGTAGAAGAACGGCTGACCGTCTTTTCTTTTGGAAAGGAATTGGCGGAAGTTTGCGCGGACTTCGTTCAGAATGGCTTCTTTGGCGGCTTCCTTGTCCTTTGACTTGCTGAGGACTTGCGAGTAAGTATTGAGACGTCCCCCTGCGTTATTATAGATGTTTCCTTTATCTCCGAAAATGCTAGGACGCATGTGGAGTTTGTAGGTCAGGCCGATGTGATAGCCGGCGTCCTGAAGGGTGACGGGCATGCCGCGAATCTCACCGAAGGGATCCGGAGCTCCTTTTTGCCACGGATGGTGAAGCTGTGAGTGGGATGAGTTTCGGAAAAAATGGCGACCGGTATTGAGAGAGGTGCGTGAGGGCGTGCAGGAGGGTGCGGAGACGAAGGCGTTTTCAAACAGAGCTCCTTCGCGAGCAATACGGTCAAAAGCCGGAGTCGAGGTGATGTCATTGGGCGATGGCCGATCAGGATCGGCATAGGCCGAGGCATAGCGACCGAGGTCATCGGCGAAGAGTAGCAGAATATTGGGGCGGGTTTCGCCTATGGCAGAGGAGTAGACGAAAAAGAGGGGAAGCCAGCGCAGTGCGAATTTCACAAAGAGGTTTCGGCGAATGCCGGGTGGATCTTTCAAGTTAGCGCGCATGTCGGGCAGATAATTAAAGGCAGGAGGATTTCAGGGAGTCGGCTCCACTCGGGTGCCGTTTTGTGTCTCCGCGGAGGAGGGGCAATGATGTCGCATCGTGATCGATTCTGTTAAGCAATGGTAAAAGAGTTCGCTCTCGGCTTGGAGTTTGAGTCATGATCCACCGCGATGGATGCCATTAATGCTTCGGAAGGCCGTCCACTGCTGGTGATCGACGATGATCGCAAGCTGTGTGGTTTGATTCGCGACTATCTCTCGCCTTTGGGCTGGAAGGTGGAGATGCGGCACACGGGGCCGGAGGGACTCGACGAGGCAAAGGCTGGTTCTTATGAAGCAGTGATTCTCGACGTGATGATGCCGGGCATGGATGGCTTCGAAGTGCTGCGCGAACTGCGCAAGACGTCAAATGTGCCGGTGTTGATGCTGACTGCGATGGGCGAGGAGGCGGACCGGATTGTTGGTCTCGAGATGGGGGCCGATGACTATTTGCCGAAGACCTTCTCAAGTCGTGAATTGCTGGCACGCCTGCGCGCCGTGACGCGTAGAGTGGTGATCCACAAGGCGGAGGAAGGTGATGTGGGCGATCTGACTGCCGGGGAATTGCGCTTGAACGAAGAAACCCACATCGCGCTGCTTGGTGACGAGATTCTCGATCTAACAGCTCTGGAATTTGCGATGTTGGCTTCGCTCATGAAGGCAAAGGGTCGAGTCAAGTCACGTGAGGCTCTGTTAGAAGATGTCTCCGATCGTCGCTTCGATGTATTTGATCGCTCGATCGACGTCCATGTTTCTCAGCTCCGAAGGAAACTGGGCGACGACGCCAAGGACCCGCGGTTCATCCAGACGATCCGTGGGGTCGGCTACAAGCTTTTAGAAGGAGGTAATCGGTGAGTGCCGAGCCCAAGTTTCCTCTCTTGGCGAAGATGGTCGTCTGGCTGCTGATCCACTTTGCGGTGCTGGCGGGAACCTTTGGCATCTTCGTGAACTGGCAATTGCAGTTGGGCCTCGATTCCGTGCTCAGTGGTGCGGCCGGTGATCGTTTGAAGACCTTGGGGAGTGCGGTAGCGTCTGATCTTAGAGCTGCTTCACGCGGTCATTGGCAAGCGATCATGGATGAGCATCTCTCGCCTTATGGGCTCGACTCCATGCTAATCCTTTCTCGGGGGGGGCAGGTAGTTGGAGAGGATTTGGAGGTTCCAGCAGACATTGATAAGCGACTGAAGGATGCGGCAGGTGGTCGCGGTCCTGTGCCTCGTCGGTCACCCGGCCCAAACCGTGAAGAGGAGAATCGTGAGGATGAGGGAGGTTTCCCACCTCCTCCCGGTCCGATGGGTGAGCTTGATGACGGACCTCGATTTGACGGGCCAATGAGTGCTCCTCCCCGGGGTGGACCAACGAATTCAGGTCCCCCGAGACGTGATGAAGGTGACCAAAAGGGGCCAGAAGTGAGGCCTGTTTTCCTTACCCGGTCCAACGTGGGTGGTTATTGGGCGGCCGTCGATCTTCCGTTGTTTGATCCCACTAGGGAAAACCCGCTTCATGGAATGCTCGTCCTTCGATCTGAAAATGCTTCGGCAGGCGGGCTTTTTTTCGATCTAAAGCCATGGCTTCTTGGAGGGCTTGCGGTTCTGTTTCTCAGTCTGCTGCTTTGGGCTCCTTTCATCATTGGCATCACACGTTATGTGTCTCGCTTGTCACGGGCTACGGAACGAATCGCTCAGGGCAAATTCGATACGCAAGTCCAAGGTGTCCGCCATGACGAGTTGGGTAGCCTAGGAAAGTCGATCGAGGAAATGGCTCAGCAGATCGACCGTCTTCTCCGTGGGCAGAAACGCTTTCTCGGTGATGTTGCGCATGAGCTTTGTTCGCCGCTTGCTCGGATTAGGACGGGACTTGGTGTGATGGAGCACGGATTGAGTCCTGCCCAGAAGGATCGCCTCGATTCAATTGATGAGGACGTCACGGAGTTGGCTGACTTGATCTCTGAAATCCTTACCTTCACAAAGGCTTCGACCGCACCGAACGCCGTCACCCCCGAGTCCATCGACCTGTTGCAGTTAGTCAAAGAGGAGCTTGAAAGGGAGTGCCCTGGTCACGATGTGGAGTGGAGAGTTCCAGACGGTATCCAGGTGACAGCTGACCGCCGACTGCTCTCGCGTGCCGTCGCCAATGTCATGCGCAACGCCCATCGCCATGCTGGTAAGGACTGCGCCCTTCACATCGTCGCAAGGATGGTGGGCGACGAAGTCGAACTCATGATCGCTGATGATGGTCCAGGCGTCGGTCCCGGTGTCGTGGGGCGTTTGTTCGAGCCATTCTTCCGGCCTGATGAAGCCCGCAACCGCGAGGCGGGAGGCGCAGGGCTTGGAATGGCGATCGTGCACACGGCGATTGAAGCGTGTGGGGGCTCGGTATCCGCACGTCGGGTCGATCCCCAGGGCTTAGCGATCATCATCCTTCTTCCCTCCGCTTGAGTTGGAGTGCCCAAATTGGGTAAATGTGTCTGAATTTCTGTTTTCCATTCAGCCGAGTGAATCAAATTCCCTGCTTCTGAAGTCCTGGAAACCTTTGAGATGCTTGTTTTACAGGGGTTTTCGAGCGCCTGAAAAAAACCGCAAAAAACGTTTCGAAAGGTATTGACGTGGGTGGATGGAAATGTAGTTTCCCCCCGCCGCGCCAAACAGCGCAGCGCGAGAGACGAGAGTCGATCGGAAGTCGGGAACGGACCCAAGGGTCACCCCGACAATCTGATCGGCT
>CAZVMS010000253.1:0-6986 GCA_964628795.1 uncultured Haloferula sp.
CCGAATGCGGCGGTGACGATCAGGATGCGGGTGGACATTTTTTTTGGCTCGGGGGTTTCTAGGAGCACGGCGGGATTGCGTCGAACGGCAAATGGGGTTTTTGTCAGTGGCACGTGGAGGACAATCCTGACAAAAGGAAGCTGAAAGTGCTGGATGAGGAGGAGCGCACTGAGGAGGTGCTGCGTCTTGGAGACAAGAAGGGGCCTGTGCAGGTGAAGCGTGCGCCTTTGCCGCCCGCGCCTGAGCTTGCTCCGCGTTTGGAAAAAGTGGGGGGTGTTGAGGAATTTGATCGGCGCAGTATCGAGCCCGATATTGATGCGATCATGAGTCCCGGAGAGTCGGGCAGTCTTGGAGGTGAGATGGATTGGATGTCTTCTGAGGAGAAGAAGCCGGTGCCATATGGGTGGTTTGTTCTGATTTTTCTACTGGTTGTGGGCTTGGCGGCCACTTCGGCGATGTTGATTTTTCGTTCGAGTTCAAGCGATGTCGAAGTTGCGAAGCAGGCGGTGGTCGAACGGATTGAGGAGAACCGAGAGGATGAGGCAGAGGCGGAAGCCTTGGTCGAAGCAATCGAAGAGAATTTGGCGCGATACATAGCGGCGGATTCGGTCGACGACTTGCTGCCTCTGGTTCGTGATCCGGAGCGTGTGGGGCCCTTGATGGAGGATTGGTATGCGAGGCATCCTATCAAGGCGCGCAAGTTCGAGGGCTTGGGAGTTTTTCAGCCATTTGATCTTGAGGGGCGTTTGTTCTGGCTGATCACTTGTCTGGTGGAAGGGGATGATTCGGAGACCATCCTGATGGAGCAGACAGAGGACGGTCGCGTCTTTGTCGATTGGGAAACGCAGGTGTGCTACCAGCCGATGGCGTGGGATGACTACGTGGAGAAGCGGCCAGAGGGAGAGGCGCTCGATTTTCGAGTCTATCTGCAGACGGACTGGGGCGGTTTTTACAGTCATGAATTCAGAGACGAGGAGACTTGGGGAGTTTACCGGCTGTGGACTCGGGATTCTGAAGAGTATGTTTTTGGCTACGTGAAGAAGGGCTCGGAGCTGGAAGAGCAACTGAGTAAGCTCAGCGGAGCGAACAAGGGGTATCCGCTGGCGCTCTATCTCAGGCTGAGAATTCCTGAAGGAACGACCTCGCCGCGTGGAGTGCTCATCGAGGAAGTCATCAGCGAGCGGTGGGCGAGGGTGACGCGTCTGACCGGCGAGTGACGCGCCTTGCTTGCCGGGGGAAGCCCTGCAATGTTCCGCGCGTGAGAGAGCAATCGGACATCAAGAAGCCGCAGATCGGCTGGAAAGTCGCACTGGGAGTGCTGCTTTTCCTCGCCTGGCACTATGCTTCGGCTTTGTGGCGTCTGGCGAATCAGTCGGGTGGCATGGAGACGAAGTTCAGCCGCTTGGCGGTGGATGAGCACCGCGCCTACTTGATTGGGCAAAATCTGCTGGTGCTGGTGGCCTATGCGATTCTCGGAGTGGCGGCGTGGTTGATCGTGTTGCCGGCGGTTTCGACGCTGCGTCGCAAATGGGCGTCAAAGCCGGGTTGGCGGGAAGTAGCGATGGCGTTTGGATGCTGTCTGCTGGTGCATGGCTATTTCATGTTCCGCCTCATTCATTCACGGCCGTATTTCACCAGCGATGCGGCTTTTGGTGATTGGTATTACAAGATCTTGGATTGGCCTCCGGCGGCGATTCAGCCGGGGATCAATGCGGTGGTCTTTGTGGCATTGCCGTGGCTGGTGCTGGGATTCGTCGTGCTGTGGTGGTGGAGCCGTCTGGGAAAGCCGGGCCGCATCGTGATGTCGACGCTGATGGTGGCGGGAATTACTTTTTCGCTTTGGAAGCCGGCTCAGGCCGATGTGATCCAGGAGCTTGGCTCGGGGAAAAAGCCGATGAATGTACTGATCGTGGGATCAGATTCCTTGAGGGGAGACCGTGTGGGATTCTCGGGATACGTGCCGGATCGAAAAGATGGTCTGGCGGCGGATGGTGTATCCCCGGCGATCGATGCTTGGGCCCGGGATGCGGTGGTCTTCGACCATTGTCGGACCTCGATGGGATCGACCTTGGAGTCGAACATCTCGATGATGTCTTCGACTTATCCGCACACGCATGGGATTCGCCAGATGTTTGCGAGCCGCGCGGAGGTGGATGCGATGAATGCGCGTGTCACGCCGCTGGCTAGGCTGCTGGCCGAGAAGGGCTACGACACGGCGGCGCTAGGGGACTGGTGTGCCGGGTTCTACGAACTCGCACCGTTGGGATTCGAGGATATCGAGGTTTCGAGCTTCGATAGCTTCCGGATCTACATGAGTCAGGCGGTATTCTTGTCGCACTTCGTGGTGCCGCTCTATTTTGACAATGAACTGGGATATGAGTTATTCCCTCAAATCCGCTCGTTCGCGCAGTTCGTCACGCCGGAAGTGGTGACGGAACGCGTCGAGGACCGAATTGCGGCGCAGGCGGCGAGCGGGCGTCCGTTTTTCTGGCACGTCTTTTATTCAAGCAATCATCTGCCGTATCGTGCGGCAGAACCTTACTGCCGGATGTTTGCCGACCCGGAATACTCGGGAAAGAATGCAACGGGGGTGGATTTTGATATCGATCAGTTCATCGGTGGCACCGACGTCGAGGACAAGTGGTCGGCGCTTCCTGAAGCGGAGGCCAAGCAGATCCGGGCGCTCTACGACGGGTGCACGCGACAGTTCGACGAGTGCTTTCGGCGGATTCTCGCGGCGCTCGATGAGCATGGTTTGAAGGAGAACACGATCGTGGTGGTGACGGCGGATCATGGCGATGATCTTTACGAACCCGGTGTGACGCTTGGGCACGGGTTGAGCTTCAATGGGGCGGGTCATTCGTTTCATGTGCCGCTGGCGATCGACGTGCCGGGACGTGGGGCGATGCGCTTCGATGAACAGGTTCGAACGATCGATATCGTGCCGACGCTGGCGGATCTAACGGGGGTGGAGGTGCCTCCGGAGTGGGAGGGCCAGAGCCTTGTTTCCTGGATGGACAAGCCGGAAAGTGCGAAAGATCGTCCTTACTTTGGCGAAACCCAATTTCCCTTCATTCAGCTGAAAGTGCCGGGCATCGAGCGTCCGCATTTGCCGCCGATGGACGAGCTGACCTTGATCGACTCGGACTTTAATTTCCAGTTCGTGCTCAAGGACGAGTATCGGGAAAAGGTTGTCGAGGCGAAGCAGCGCTGTCTGCGCACGAGAGAGTGGAATCTGGTCTGCACACCGACGATCGAAGGCTCGCGGCACTTCGGCTTGTTCCATCTTCCCTCCGATCCCGATTGTCTCACGGATGTGGCCGAAGATCACCCGGAAGTGCTGGAAAGAATGCGTCGGGCGCTGGAGAGGTGGATCGACGAAAAAGTTGAGACTCCCCAGGAGGAGATATTTCCAGAATCGGAAGGTGGTTGAATGTTGTGTTTTTTTCCGACGTATTGTTGGTGTCGCGTGCGAGATACCGGCGAGGGTGGGGTCTTTCCAGAGGTCATGAGATTCGACTGTCCAGAATGCGATCAAGGGATCGAGGTGGAAGCCCGCTTTGTCGGGAAGGAGGCCAACTGTCCTTATTGCGATAAGCTTCTCACCGTACCGATGGTGGCGGGTGGGCCGCCGCGGGCGGAACTCGTGGTGGTGGACGACGAGGAGGAGGCGCCCCCGGCAAAATGGACGGCTTTTTCGCAAAAAGCGTCCGCTACGCTGGTCAGCGCGCTGCGGATCCTCCGCCGGGGCGAGTGAAAATCCCCGCGAAAATGGGGTGTTGAGAAAGATCCGAAAGTGGCATCATTTTCGGCTTTCCCCCGAGGTGGATCCGAAGATACTCCGCCGCGTCGCACCGGACGGTGTGGCTGCCAGTCTTTGGTAACGCCGGATTAGCTCAGGGGTAGAGCAGTTGATTTGTAATCATCAGGTCGTCGGTTCAAATCCGACATCCGGCTCCATTGATTTTCAATGGAATATGCTTTAAAACACGGGGTTAGGGCTAAGTGTCGGCCGAGGAGTGTTACCGGTGGGGAATCCACTACGGTCCGCCGAAATCCGGATAAATAGGTGCAAATCTGGCAAATCTGGCAAATCTATTGGCAACTATTTTAGGTTTCCTAAGTTTCTGACGGCTTTCTTTGCTGCGTAGTTTTCTCTGAAATATCGAGAAAATGCTGGTACGTTGGGTCAACAGGATCGAGAGTGGTGGCGATAAAAATTGAGACCACCTCACCCACCAGTAAACCCGATTTCGACGAGGTATTGAAAGGCAGGCCGCTCGCCGTCGAAGTGCCATTGACCGAAGACATCGAGGGACTCCCGGTGCCTCTGATGGGCATGGTGGACTTGGTCACCGGGGACATGGTGGCAGTCGACTTCAAGTCGGCAGCCACGACCCCGAACGCCAAGCAAGCCGCCTTCGATCATGAAATCCAGATGGTCGTCTATCAGCTGCTCATCGAGCGAGCCGACGGACGCACCCCGAAGTCCCTCGACCTGATCTTCCTCGTGAAGAACCAACCTAGTCGGCGTCATCCCCGGTCGCGACCGCTCGCTGCCTCCCATTCTGCTCGGGGCTCATTACGACAGCGCCTTCACGCGCCCTGCGTGGACGACAACGCCACTTCGGTGGCGCATAACATCGTGCTTGCCGATCACTACGTCCTCCAACCTTTGGAGCGTGATATCATCGTCGCGTTCTTCGATGCCGAGGAGCAGCCGTTCTTCCTCGGGAAGACGATGGGCGCGTATCGATTCGTCGAGGACTACTGGGAGGACATCGACTTCGCGGTGGTGATCGTCACCGACCTCGTCGGCCACGATGCCGAACCGGCTGACCTCGGTCTGCCCCAGTCCGCCGCCATCGCTATACCACACCTGAAGAACCTGATAGCCGTGATGGGCAGCGAAACCAACGGCACCTTCCCGGCCGACGCCGACCGTTCACCGGCCGATCCCTTCGAGACCGAAATGCAGATGATCCGCAAGGCCATCGGTCCGGCACTGCCGATCGCCATGAAATACTTCTGCATCGACATGCCGAAGAGTCGTGAAGAACTCACGTAACTCGTGGATGACTTATCTCACGGGAAGATCGGCCGCTGAAATGAAACCTGTATGGACCGGGGAGGCCTGCCTTCCTGGTCCGTCTCACCCATCCTTCACCATCCCCACATCCGCAATACCGCCCAGCGAATCTCCCGTCACCATATAACCCTCGATCAACTCACTGCTATGAACTGTCAGGTCATCGAGGCCATGACCGTCTGACACGAACCACTCTCCTGAAACCAACCACACGCCAAGGGCGGCTCCCACCACGGGAGCCGCCCTTTTCATTCCCAACCCCAAACCAACAAACCAAAACACATGAACCAAAATCAATACAATCTCCCACTCCTCGAAGCCGTGTGCCGCCGGGGAGTGTTATGCAACACCAGCGTCCGTTACTGGCGCGGGTGCAAACGCCTCAAGCCCGAAGACCTCGGGCTCAACCCCGCCCACCGTGAGCGACCGTCTCATCCAGCTCGGTCACAAGCGACTCGTCCCACGTGAAGCGCTCTCTGCCTTCGCACTCATCGAATCGCGGGCTCACGCCATGGTCGAAAGCGCGAGCTTCCCGTTTCTCGGAGGCATCGCCCGCTTCGTCCCGAACGCCCGACTCGGCGGACTGACCGATGGCCTCGACAAACTCCGCGATGAGTTCCGTGAAGCCACGCTCGACATCGACCAACTGGAAATCGCCGATCAACGCCGTCGCATTGCCGAGGACGCCTCACGCCGTCTCCAAGGCGACCTTGATGGATTCATCCGGGAAAGCGTCACCACGCTGCGCCAGGAAGCCGCCCGCCTCGCCAGCGACGTGCTCGCGACTATCGTCGCCCGCGAAAAGGCTC
The DNA here is from genome assembly GCA_964628795.1 of uncultured Haloferula sp. GTDB lineage: Bacteria > Verrucomicrobiota > Verrucomicrobiia > Verrucomicrobiales > Akkermansiaceae > Haloferula. The sequence goes on from CAZVMS010000253.1 coordinate 5,899, forward strand.
GCGGTGGAGTAGGCTTTGAGTTTTTTGCGCCGCATGGCGCTCTCTTTGCAACGGCGTGGCAGGCTGCGGGCGAGGACGTAGAGTTCTCCGTCGCGGGGTAGGAGTTTGACGTGGACGTCGTCTTTGACCTGCTGCCAGTCTTTGGTGGCGAGGTCTTTTTCGAGTTTGGTTAGGCTGCCTTTTGGGGTGCCGACAAGGTAGCGCACGGAGGGGTCGGCCTGGCGCTTTTGAGTGAGGGTTTCCTCGGTGGGAATGCCGCAATCGAGTGGAACGAGATGGACAGGAGCGAAGCGACGTGCCCCGAAGGGGTGCGCGCCGTGAGGCGGCGCGAATCAATCCATGATCCAAGTCCGCCGCTCTTTGGCGTAGCGGGTGGTGATTTTCTCCAACATGCCGACCAAGGTGGTTTTGTCGGAGGTGTTGCCGCGCATGACTTCGTAACCGATGGATAGGCCGTCAGGGTGATGATGAGGGCGATGACGATCTGCACGCAGTCGGGCCGCTTGTCGCGACTGTGCCGAAGGCTTTGAGGCGGCTGGCTTCGGTGACCGGACCGTTGGCATCGACTTCGAAATAGGTGCTGGTGAGATCGTAGAGAAGGATATCATAACTCGCCCACCACAGGCGATGGACTTCACAAAAAAGACCAGAACCATCGCATCGGAGGTTCTGGTCGGGATCAAGCGACCAAATGACGACGGCCGCCCGTGGGGCGGCCGTCGTGGGATGGATTGGAAGGTTCTATACGAGAACCGGATCAGGGTAGCAGGACCCTCTTGACGACGACATCGTCGATGTAGGCACCGATGTAGGATCCGTCGCTGTTGTTTCCGGTGAAGCGCCACTCGATGCGCACCGGCTGGCCGCCGGTGATGGCGACGTCAGACACCGTCGACCAGTCAGCGGCCAAAATGTTGGAATCCGGGGTCGAAGTATGGAGCGGGCTCCCGATCACGTTGATCCCGCCGCTGATGTCGGCCTCGATCAGGTTGATCACCAAGGTGTCGCCTTCGGCAATGTCGATCGCTTCAGCGAAGGAGAGCACTGCGTTTGGCACGTTGGTCAGGTCGATCACCGGCGAGACCAGC
>CAZVMS010000254.1:0-35309 GCA_964628795.1 uncultured Haloferula sp.
AGGCCGGGCCTTCGGATCTAAGCGCTGCCGAGTGGTATCGCTGCTGGCTGTTTGGGGAAGGTGTGGAGGTAGAGGCTTCAGCGGTATCCTCGGGACGGAAAGGGATCTCGAAGGAGGAGGCGAAGCAGGTTTTGGAGAAAGGAGGACAGCTGAGTCTGTCGGAGCTGCTGAGATGCCGGGTGCGGTATTTCAGCGAAGGGGTGGCGATTGGGAGCCGGAGTTTTGTGGAAGGGGTGTTTGCCGAGAGGAGGGAGCATTTTGGGGCGAAACGGAAGGACGGTGCGCGGAAGATCGGCGAGACAACTGCAGGTTTGTTCTCACTGCGTGCGCTGAGGGTGCGAGCGGTGGAGTAGGGGGAGACCCTGGGGGGCAAGTGTGCAAAGCGAGGTTGCTTGATTTCCTGAAATACGTTGAGGCGTAGCGCTTGCTGTGAGGAGCGGCAGGTGTGTCGGTTCTCTTCAGACGTAAGGCAGCGCGGCGGCGGTGGCTTCGATCTTGGACTCGTTGTCGAGGAGTTCTTGGATCGGGTCCCAGCGGCCGGCGGTGAGGGCGTCGCGGGCGGAGTCGGCGATCTGGCAGGGGAATTCGTGGCCAGCGGAGGAGCGGACCTGGAGCTTTTCGAGGTCGATGCTGATTTCCACGGACGGATCGGCATTCACGGCTTCCTTGAGCTGGTCGATTTGATCAGCCGTCAGGGTCACGCATGGCATGCCGAGGGTGGTCGAGTTGCCGAAGAAAATCTCGGCGAAGGACTGGGCGATGACGGCCTTGAAACCGTATTTGTTCAGTGACTGCGGGGCGTGCTCGCGTGAGGAGCCACAGCCGAAGTTCACGCCGGCAATGAGGATGGTGGCGTCGTCAAAACGGGAATCGTTGAGCGGGTGATCGGTCTTCTTGCCGGTGTCTGGATTGAAGCGGACGTCGTAGAAGGCATACTCGCCGAGTCCGTCGAAAGTGACGCATTTCATGAAGCGGGCGGGGATGATGCGATCGGTATCGATGTCGGCGCCTGGGATGTAAACGGCGCGACCGCTGACGGAGTTGATTTTCTCGAGTGCCATGGGAGTGAGGTCTTGTTAGAAAAAGAGGAATGGTGGTGGCGGTCGCATCATTCGGTGATGCGGGTGACCTTGTAGCCTTTTTTGGTGAGGAGTTCGCCGACGTTGGCTTTACCGATGTAGTGTCCGGCGCCGACGGCGAAAAAGTGGGTGCTGTGAGGTTCATCGGCGAGTTTTGCGGCGATGAATTTGGCCATGTTCTGGTTGCGGTCGTCGAAGAGGCGCTTGAGCAGTTTTTCTCCGAGCTGCTTGTGGTCGCCTTTGGCCATTTCGTTGATCTGCTTTTCCATCTCGGCCTGGATTTTGACTTCATCGCCGAGGATGTAGGCGTCGACGAGGGATTGGGTGGGGTTCTCTCCGGATTCGCGGGCTTCCTTTTGACCGCGTAGGCTTTCGGCGAGGAAGACGACTTGTTCTGCTTCGGTGAGGTCGTCGAAGATGCCGAATTGGTCTTCGGGTTTTTCGATGGCGGCGGTGATCTTCTTTGCTTTGCTGGCGCGTTCCCAGAGGATCATGTCGAGCGCTTGGGTTCCTTTCCCCTGGAACTCAAGCATTGGCAGGGTGACGGCGACGGTCCAGGTCTTGAGGGCCTGGAATGGAGTTGAGTTGAGGGCGGGGTTGATGGCTCTGAGTTCGGTGTCGAGCTGCTTGGAGAGTTCACCACCGATGGCGTCATTGAGGGTTTTGCCGTCCTTGCGGATGAAGTGCTGGGCGAGGCCGATTTGAGTGGCCATGTCCATGGGGACTTCGGTGTAAACGGCGTCGGAGCTCTCGAATGCCGCTTCCGCTGCCGGATGGAGGGTGGCGATGGGACCCTGACCGATGTGAATGGTGCCGAAGAGCCACGACGGTTCCTTCAGGCCCTTGCCTTCGATTTTCCAAAGCAGGGGTTGGTCGGGATGCTGTTTTTCTTCCGCAGCGGACAGACCGAGCGGGGTGAGGGCGAGCAGTCCGAGGCAAACAAGGCGGGTGAGTTTCTGCACGTTGGGTATGGGTTGGGGAGGGTCAGGCGGCGGCGGTCGATCCGGAAAGGTCGAAGACCTCGCGGGCATCGGCGATGCTTCCATTGATGGCGGCGGCGGCGACCATGACGGGTGACATGAGGATGGTCCGCCCGGTCGGCGAACCTTGGCGGCCCTTGAAGTTGCGGTTCGAGGATGACGCGCAGACCTGATCGCCGACGAGTTTGTCGGGGTTCATGGCGAGGCACATCGAGCAACCTGCGCCGCGCCATTCGAATCCGGCTTCTTCGAAGATCGTGTGGATGCCTTCCTGGCGGCACTGGTGATCGACGATCTGGGAACCGGGGACGGCGATGGCTTGGACGTTCGCGGAGACTTTCTTGCCCTTGAGGTAGCGGGCAACTTCGCGGAAGTCGGAGAGGCGGCCGTTGGTGCAGGAGCCGATGAAGGCGACATCAATTTTGACGCCCTTGATCGGGGTGCCGGCGGGCAGCTTCATGTAAGCGAGAGCCTCCTCGACGCTGGCCTTTTCCTCGGGAGTGGAGGCGGTGGCGGGGTCGGGGATGTTTTCGGAAACGGAGATGCCGTGGTCGGGTGAGATGCCCCAGGTGACGGTCGGTTCGATATCGGCAGCGTCGATTTTGACGATGTCGTCGTAATGCGCATCGGCATCGGAGGCGAAGGAAAGCCAGCGGGCAGCGGTGGCGTCGAAGTCGGACATGTCGACGTAGGGACGGCCGCGAAGGTATTCGACGGTTTTGTGGTCGGGATTCACGTAGCCACAGCGGGCACCGCCTTCGATGGCCATGTTGCAGACGGTCATGCGTTCTTCCATGCTCATTCGGTCGAAGACATCGCCGGCGTATTCGTAGGCGTAGCCGATGCCTCCTTTGGCACCGAGCAGGCGGATGATGTGAAGGGTGACGTCCTTGGCATAGACGCCGGGACCGAGGTCACCGTTGACTTCAATGCGGCGGACCTTGAGCGGCTCCATGGCCATGGTCTGGGTGGCGAGCACGTCGCGCACCTGAGTGGTGCCGATGCCGAAGGCGATGGCACCGAAAGCTCCGTGGGTGGCGGTGTGAGAGTCACCGCAGGCGATCGTGGTGCCGGGCTGGGTGATGCCTTGCTCGGGGCCGACGACGTGGACGATGCCTTGCTTTCCGGAGGCGAGGTCGAAGTAGGTCACACCGAAGTCATCGGCATTTTCGCGCAGCGCCTGCATCATTTCTGCGGCGAGCGGGTCCTGCGGGGCGTCCTGATTGATGGTCGGGACGATATGATCGATGGTGGCGAAGGTGCGACGCGGGTATTTTACCTTGAGTCCGAGGTCGCGCATCATGCCGAAGGCTTGAGGCGAGGTGACTTCGTGAATCAGGTGGGTTCCGATGAAGAGTTGCGTGCGGCCGTCGGCCAGCTTGCCCACGGAGTGGGTGTCCCAGACTTTTTGGTAGAGGCTCTTGCCCATGGTAATAATGCCGCGTTCCGAGCGGCGGGGCGGCACGTTGGTTCAGCGCAAGCAGATTGTCAAAGCACGATCGCGCTTGGTGGAAACAGGGCGATTAGGTTGGGAACGTCCAATGAGGGCACGAAAAAGCACCGACCACGCGGGGTGGCTGGTGCTTTTGAGAATTTCCGGCAGGGCCGGACGTCCTTCCTTACTTCGTGTATTCCACTTCAGCAGCAGCGGGAAGCTCCTGGAATTGTGGAAGGGGGCGAAGTCCGGGAGCCTCAGGTTCGCTCGTGCAGGGAATGCACGAGGTGCCGAGGAACAAGAAAGTGGTGGCGCAGATGGCAGCGATAACGCGGGTCATGATCGGTTTTTGATGAAGTTCAGGAGTTACGTCCACAAAAGTGCGGGGTAGACCGGCAATCAGTCCACCCCGCTTTGAGTCATTATTTTCCGATCGACCGAAATCGACACGGAAAGCTTGTAAATTACTTGGATGGAGCCACGTAGGTTGGAGCGGCAGGAGCAGGAGCGGGGGAGCTCGAGCAGCAGGAAGTGGCGAGGAGTGTGCCGGCAGCAGCTGCGGTAAGGAGAGCGATCTTAACGATTTTCATGATCTTGGTTATAATTGGTGTTGGTTGCTGAGTGGCGCTTGAGCATCAGGCCGCTGCGCCGGGCGAAGACTAACGGGTCGCGGCGCGTGGAGGAAAGCAAAAAGACAGGGTCGGAATCTTGACGATTGGATTGCCAGCCATGGATCCCGCCCTACACTCCGACCCCTTTTGAAATTCATGACTAAGACCCCAAAAGTCGCAATCGTCGGTGCTACCGGCGCGGTGGGCGAGGAAATGCGCCTCTGCCTTGAAGAGCGGAATTTTCCGCTGGAATCCCTGACGCTGCTCGCTTCGGCGCGCTCGGCGGGGAAAAAAATGAGCTTTCGGGGGGAGGAGTTGACGGTCAAGGAGCTGACTCATGACTCATTCGAGGGGATCGATATCGCGCTTTTCTCCGCAGGCGGCGGGATCTCGCTGACCTATGGGCCGTCGGCTGCTGCGGCGGGATGCATGGTGATCGACAACTCATCCGCTTTCCGCATGGACCCGGAAATCCCGCTGGTGGTGCCGGAGATCAATCCGCAGGCGGTAAAGCACGCGCCCAAGAGCATCATCGCGAACCCGAACTGCTCGACGATCATCGCGCTGATGGGCCTCGCGCCGCTGCATGAAGCATTTGGGCTGTGCTCGATCATCGCATCGACCTATCAGGCGGTGTCTGGCTCGGGCGCTCAGGGGATCATCGAGCTGGAAGAGCAGATGAAGGCGCTGGCTGCCGGCCAGCCAGTGGAGCTGAAAGTTTATCCGCGCCAGATCGCGTTCAATGTGATCCCGCAGGTCGATGCGTTCACGGACAATGGCTACACCAAGGAGGAGCTCAAGATGCTCAACGAAGGTCGCAAGATTCTCGGGCTCGCTGATCTGAAGGTTTCCTGCACCTGCGTCCGCGTGCCGGTCTTCCGCTCGCACTCGATCTCGATCACGGCGCAGTTTGAAAAGCCGGTCGATGCCGAGGCGGCGAAGGCGGTTTACGGAGGCAGGGCCGGCGTGAAGTTGATGGATGATCCGGCGAACGGCGTCTTCCCGGTGCCGCTGGATACGACGGGTAAGGACGACTGTCTTGTCGGGCGGATTCGTAAGAACCTCGTCTTCGACAACGCCCTCGACCTGTGGGTGGTGGGCGATCAGGTGCGCAAGGGTGCGGCGCTGAATGCGGTGCAGATCGCTGAGCTGTTGTGATTTTGGAAATGCCAAGACGCCAAGTTATCTGATTCGAATTTCCTCCTTGGCGGCCTTGGCGTCTTGGCGGTGAATCCCAACCTAACATCATGGAGGATCTTAAGAGCTATTTGCAGGAACGTGCCGCTGAAGTGGATGCCGCGTTGGACCGCTTTTTGCCGAAGGCGAAAGAGCAGCCCGGAACGATTCACGAGGCGATGCGCTACAGCGTGTTTGCCGGAGGGAAACGTTTGCGGCCGATCCTTTGTCTCGCGGCGGCGGAGGCCTGCGGTGGCGATCCGGAGTCGGCCATGCCGCCGGCTTGCGCGGTCGAGCTGCTGCACACCTACTCGCTGGTGCATGACGACTTGCCGTGCATGGACGATGACGACCTGCGGCGTGGGCGTCCGACTTGTCACAAGGTTTACGGCGAAGGCATGGCGGTGCTGACCGGCGATGCGCTTCTAACAGAGTCTTTCCTGATCCTCGCCGAGACGCCTCCAGCAAAGCGTTATCCGGCGTCGAGTTATATTGCCGATCTCGCCTTGGCGGGTGGTTCGATGGGGATGATTGGTGGTCAGGTGATGGACTTGGAAGGGGAGGGGAAGAAGCTGAGCAAAGCCCAGCTTGTGAAAATCCACAAAGCCAAGACGGCCGCGCTGCTGACCACTTCGATCCGCCTTGGTGCGATGACGGCCAATGCCACGGAGGCCAAGCTGGAGTCTCTAACGGTTTTTGGTCAGGCGCTTGGTTTGGCCTTTCAGGTGATCGATGATATTCTCGATGTCACGCAGTCCACCGAGAAGCTCGGCAAGACGGCGGGCAAGGATGAGGCGGTGGACAAGGCGACTTATCCATCGATCATTGGTTTGGAAAAATCCCGCAAAGAAGCGGCGAAGCTGACCAAGCAGGCAATGGCTGCGCTTGAGCCCTTTGGAAAGAAGGCGCAGCATCTGAGCCAGATCGCGGCATACTTGCTGGAGCGGGATTATTGATTGGGCTTGTAGTTGCCTGTGATGCCATCGTGAAGTGGTGACATGAACTGCAGCAACTGCGGCGGGCGGCTTGAAGGGAATCTAACGATTTGTCCGTTTTGCCAAAGTCGGCAGGACATTGATCTGACGCAGGTGCATTTCCGCAATCTCGGCGCGCAGGGGAGTCTGCCTTGTCCGGGCTGTGAGAGTTTTCTGGAGGTGATCGAGTTCGACACGGTGCCGCCGATTCAGATCGAGCGATGCGGGTCGTGTCGGGGGCTGTTCTTTAATCCAGGAGAACTGGAGGCGCTCCTGGAGGCGAAGATCGATCAGGCGGTGTGGGTGGACGGTCAGCGCTTGCAGGAGATCGCGCAGAATTACGGCTACACGCACGTGGTGGAATACTTGAAGTGCCCGATGTGCGCGGAGCGGATGAGTCACATCAATTTCGGCGGGAAAAGTGGTGTGATCGTCGATCGCTGCGGGGCGCACGGCGTGTGGCTTCAGGCTGGGGAGTTGCGGCGTTTGATGGAATGGTGGCGAGCTGGTGGCAAACACCTTCATCAGAAAAACGAGCTGGAAAAACTCGAGACATCGAGGCCGACGACGAGCATGAGTCACTCTGCGGCCTTTGGTGATTCTTCGCCCGCGATGGAACCCCTCTGGGGCGAAAGATCGAGCAGCCCCAACTGGGACGTGGTCAAAGGAGTCGGTGCCGTCCTTGCTGGAATTGCGGCGGTGCTGTTCGACTGAATGCCTAAACCGACAGCGGTTGGCAGAGCTTGAGAATGGACGGGTCCATCACGTATTTGTTGTCGCAGACCTCGTTGATCGGGAGATGCCCGAAGGCGCCTTTGCGATAAACCATGATCGCGTTTTCCTGGCCGGAGATCAGCGAGTCGACGGCGGCGACGGAGAATTTGTAGGCCATGATGCGGTCGTAAACGGTCGGTGAGCCCCCGCGTTGGACGTGGCCAAGCACGGTGAGGCGGGCTTCCATGCCGATGGAGTCATTGATCCATCGCGTCACGTAGTCGCCCATTTTGGTACCTTCGGCGACGATCGCGAGAATGAAGTCGCGGCCCTCGTGTTCGATCTGGTGCTTGAGGCGTGCGCCGATACTTTCGAGATTGTAGGGGATCTCGGGGGTGAGGCAGATTTCCGCACCGCTGGCGAGGGCGCTGACCATCGCGAGGTAGCCGCAATGGCGGCCCATGACTTCGATGACGAAGGCGCGGGAGAAGGAAGTCGCGGTGTCGCGGATCGAGTCGATTGATTCGCGGATCATGTTCAGCGCGGTGTCCACGCCGAGGCAGTAGTCGGTGCCGGCGATGTCGTTATCGATGGTGGCGGGGATGCCGGCGAAGGGCATGCCGAAGTCGGTGTAGAACTGGTTGAGGGCGCGGAATGAGCCGTCGCCACCAATCACGAGCAGCTTGGTGACGCCTCGTTTCTTGAGGTTCTGATAGGCCTGCTCGCGGAAGGAGAGTTCGAAGAACTCCTTCGAGCGTGACGAACGCAGCACGGTGCCGCCGCGGTGGAGGATGCCGGAGACGAGCGAGCGGTCGGCTTCGACGATCTTATCATTGATGAGGCCATTCAAGCCACCGTAGACGAGCCAAGGTTTGAGTCCTCTTTTGCCTGCGTATTCGGCGGCGCATTTGACGGCTGGGTTCATTCCAGCGGCGTCTCCTCCTGAGGTGATGATGGCGATTCCTTCGGACATGGGTGGGGCGGCAGCCAAGGCCATTCCGACTTCGTTTACAAGCATCAGTCGTGCCGAGATGCGGGAATTTCCAAATGGGGAAATTGGCCGCTGGTTGCCATGGCAGGGTGAAATATGCCAGCGTGCCGCCGCCCGATGAAAACCAGCCTGATTCTGTTGCTTACGCCTGCCCTGCTTGCCAGTGCACTGGCAAAAGATGCCAAGGGTGGGCTGCCGTTGGATAGTGAGCCGAGTTTCCTAACCTTTTACCTCGATAACGATCTCTTCGGGGGAAAGGATCAGGATTACACCAATGGCGCGCGGCTCTCATGGATCTCGGGGAATCGGGGCATTGACGAGTTGGGGCGGATCCAGCAGCTGCTGCGCAAGATCTCGGGTGACCCAAAGAGCTTCAAGGCTTTCCAGTATCTAACAGGATTCGAGGACCCGAACGAGATTCGCTACAACTACGGTTTCTCGCTGACCCAGCAGATGTTCACGCCGGAGGATCCGAATTCTTATACGCAGCCGGTGGGCGAGCGTCGCTACGCTGGGTGGCTTGGGCTCGGTTTTTCACTCCACGTCAAAGACGAGCGGATTCTGAACTCGGTCGAGCTGACCTTTGGCACGACGGGAAAGAACTCGTTCGCGGAGGAGACGCAGGACTTCGTGCACAGCTCGCAGGGCATTCCGAAGTTCAATGGCTGGGAAAATCAGATTCCCGGTGAGTTCACGGCGGATCTGAGTTTCATTCAAAAGCGCCGGATCGATTTCGGGGACTTCGGATTCAAGGGCATCCGCTTTGATGGCTTGAACGAATGGGGCACGAGATTGGGGAGCTTCCGCACGGAAGGCCACATCGGTGGCTTCTTTCGGGCGGGCTACAATTTGCCGCCCGACTTCTCCGACCCGCGGGTTTCGACGACTGCCTATTCTCACCGCTACTTCCGGTCATCGAGTGACGATGGCGGCGACTGGTCGATCTATGCCTTGTTTGGATCGACGCTGCGTGCCGCCGCCTTCGATGCGACGATTGATGGGCCTTTGTTTCGTGACTACGACACGGGGATCGATCGTGTTCCTTTGGTGGCCGAGGTGTTTTTCGGGGGAGGGATTCGTTATCGCGCGCTTGAGCTTAGTTACGTCCACACTTGGCGCACGGAGGAATACGAGACGCAGCGGGGAATCGCGAATTTTGGGTCGGTGGCGGTGAGATTGCACTTTTGATTCGCTGAGCCCTGAAAAAGGGATTTCCTGATCATGCGCTCACCGGCTCAAAATCAGGGGTCGCCGCTGGTCCCGGGAGAATTTCGTTAGAAGCCGAGGTGCCGCGCGTATGCATGCGAACCGAACTCGTATCCATGCTTTGCCGACCTTTCCACCTCGCCCTGACTACGGCTGTTGCCGTGTGCCCTGCGGCGGAAATTCCGGCGGGGGTTGATGGCTTCGATCAGGGGATCAAGCCGTTTTTCGAAGAGCACTGCATCCGCTGCCATGGGCCGGAGAAGAGCAAAGGCAAGATCACGGTGCACAGTCTGGACGGGGATCTCGCCGCAGGCCACGAGCTCGAGCGCTGGGAGCTGATTCTGGAAATGATCGAGGACGGTGAGATGCCGCCTGACGACGAGCCTCAGCCGGACGATACCGAGCGTGCCGCAGTGGCGGAGTGGATTGATTCCGGCCTGCGTGCCTACGTAGAACGGGCGAGTAGCGAAACGGTGGCTCCCACGGCGCGAGGCCTGACCAACTTCGAGTATCAGAACACGATGCGCGACCTGCTTGGCATTGATCTGATTTTCAGCGAAAACCTTCTGGCGGACCCAAGCATTCCCTACAAGTTTAATAACTCCGCTGAGCTGATGCGGATGGTGCCTGAAAAGGTCGACCGCTATCTGGAGAACGCCCGGCGCGCCATGGCCAGTGTCATCGTGGATCCCGAGATGCCGGAAGTTCACAGGTCTCGGCAGGAGTGGAAGCCCACGAATGCAGGGAATGGTCTGGGTGCGGACGAGATCGCCCCATGGGGCAACACGAAGAACAGTCCGGGGAAGGAAGGCATGGGCCTGAAAAGTTTCCCGAGCACCGGCGAGTTTCGCATTCGGGTCAAGGCATCAGCGATCCTGCCGGAAGGTAGCTCGGAAGTCCCGCTGCGTCTGGTGATGGGCTACAATCTGAACGAGAACCAATCAACCCTCCGCATGGAGCCGGTCGGCATGGTGAACCTGAAGAACAACCCGGATCACCCGGAGGTGTTCGAATTTCGCGGACGGATCGAGAACTACCCTGTTAGACCGGGAAAACTGAAGAACGGCAAACCTCTGCCGAACACCCTCACCATTACCGCCCAGAATCTTTTTGACGACGGCACGCTCAACGACTTGAATCAGTTTCTCTATTGGCCAAGGCGGGCGAGCGTCCCACGGGCAGTTGTTGAGTGGATCGAGTTTGAAGCCCCGGTCGTCGATGTCTGGCCACCCGCCCATCACACCAAGATCCTATTTGATTCGCCGCATCGGGAAAGCGATCGGAATGCCTACGTCCGCGAAGTTCTGGAACGCTTCATTTCCTGTGCCTTCCGACGTCCGGCGAAAAGCGAGGAGATCGATCGCTTCGTGAAGATCTATCAGATCGTTTCACCGGAGATGGAGTCCTTTGAAGCCGCGATGCGTGAAACGCTCTCGATGGTGCTGATCTCACCCCAATTCCTGTTTCACACTCAGGCCGACGGAGAAGTCGTCACGCCTTCGTTCGAGATGGCCTCCAAGCTCTCGTATTTCCTGTGGGGCTCCCTGCCGGACTGGGAGCTGCTGAGCGCTGCGCTGGATGGGTGCCTCGAAGATGAATCGGTGATCGAGCAGCAGGTGTTGCGGATGCTCGAGGACGAGCGTTCGAACGACTTTGTGGACAACTTCGCCCGGCAGTGGCTGAGCATCGACAAGACAAAGACGGTGCCGATCAACAAGGATCTGTTTCCCCGATTTCTTTTCTACGTCCCCGCAGGCGAGCGTGCCGGGACTGAGGAACCCTACCGACCGACCATCCGGGACTACATGATCCAGGAAACCACGGGCTTCATCGCGGAGCTGATTCGGCGCAACGCGAGTGCCATGCAACTGGTCGAATCCGATTTCGCTTATCTCAATGAACCTCTCGCCGCCCACTACGGAGTCGAGGGGGTGCATGGTCTGGACTTCCGTCCGGTGCCGATCAAGCCGAGCGATCAACTCGGCGGCCTGCTGACCCAGGGGTCGGTGCTGATCGGTAATGGCACCGGCTCGGCACCGCATCCGATTTACCGCGCCGTTTGGCTCCGTGAGGCCATCCTTGGCGATGAAGTCGCACCGCCACCGGCCGAAGTGCCCGCGCTCTCCGATACCGCCGGAGAGTCCGCCGAAAAAGCCCTGACCATCAAGGATCTGCTCGCCAGGCACCGTCAGGAAGAAAGCTGCAATGACTGCCACGCACGCCTCGATCCGTGGGGGATCCCTTTCGAACATTACAACGCCATCGGGAAGTTTCAGCCTGCGGTGCCCAAGCAGGGATCACGCATTTCCGGTTTCAACAATCAGCAGCACGGCGACCTCGACGGCTACCAGGCCTACCTCGCTTCCATCAACACGCAGGAAATCGAAGCTGTTGCCCGAGTGCCTCACGGTCCTGAAATCCACGGCATGGGGGAGCTCAAGGCCTATCTTCTCAAGGACCGGAAGTCGGACATTGCCGAGAACCTTGTCCGTCGCCTGCTCGTTTACGGCATCGGCCGCAAGCTGACCTATCAGGATCGCTTTGCCGTGGAATCCCTTGTGAGCGAGGCGAAAAAGAACGACTACAAGGTGCGCGACATGATCGTGGCCGTCTGTAAAAGCGATTTGTTTGTCGGTAGGTCCAATCCCCAGTAATCACCTTTATGAAACAGAAATCCTGGCACCTGAATCGACGGGAGTTCCTCCGCGGCGGTGGAGCCGCACTGGCATTGCCTTTCCTCAATGGCATGAGCTGGGCGGCCGGAGCACCCGGCAGCAAGGCCTTGCCCAAACGGATGCTGGTCAGCTACTTCGCCTATGGGGCCTACATGCCGGGCACCCCGTCTGGCATTCCCACCGACGACACGCCGCACCACGACTGGAACTGGTGGCCGTGCACCAAGCCGGGGCCTCTCACCTTCAACCAATCGTCCGCGCCTTTTGAACCGCTGAAGGACTATGTGAGCTATCTCCGCGGTCTCGACCATGCCGGCGGCTGGGGACTCGGAGGCCACAGTTCGGGCGATGTGTTTGGGACCGGTGCCGACATGGCTGGCACCCAAAAGACCAACAACATTTCCATCGACCAGGTGGCAGCCAATCACAGCGGCCACGAAACCCGCTTCGCCTCGATGGTGCTGGGAACCGAGGGCGGCACCGGTTCCTATGGATTCTCCAAAACCCTCTCCCACCGCGGTCCCGGCAGCCCGGTTCCCGCGCTTCACAAGCCGCAGGAAATCTTCAGCCGGCTCTTCGAACCCTACAATGGCAAGGGCGTGGAAGACGTCCGCGCCAGCCTGAAACGGGAAGCCAGCATTCTGGATTTACTGATGGAAGACAGCCGCAGCCTCAAGGGGCGGCTTGGAAAAGAAGACCAGGGGAAAGTCGACGAATACATGGACTCCATCCGCTCCCTTGAGCAGCGGGTTGAACGGACCAGTCAATGGACCCACGAAGAGTTGCCGAAGATCGACACCAAGGGCCTCAACCTCGAAGTCTCTCACCGCGAACCGCAGGAGTATATCCGCTGCATGTATGATCTGATCTATCTGGCATTCCAGACCGACTCGACACGCTTCGCGACCCTGATGCTGGAGAGCGAGCAGTCAAACGGCAGTGAGATGTGGAACTACGCCAACTACGTGCTCGGCTACAAAGGCGCGACGCATGACATCGCGCACAAGCGCCCGGATGGCTACTCGGGCCAATGGGACCGGTGGCGGGCCGAGCAGCACGCCTACTTTCTCAATCGACTCCGCAATACGCCTGAGGGCGATGGCAACATGCTCGACCGCACCGTGGTGCTATGGGGTTCCGCACATCCGCACGGGTCGCATAGCACCAAGAACTATCCGATCCACCTCGCCGGCGGTAACCAGCTTGGCTTGAAGCATGGAAATTTGCACGCCTTCGAGGGCGACAAAAAGGTCCCATTGGCCAATCTCTACGTGTCCCTTTTGAATGCGGTGGGCGTGCCGAGCAAGTCGTTTGCCGATAGCACGGGCGCGATGACCGAGATCCTTTCCTGAGTGATGCCTCTCATCCGACGATTCCGGAGCGTGCTCATGGTCGCCCTCTTCGCGGCAACCTGCCACGTCGCCGCTGCCAAACCGCAGGTGCTCATTTTGGGCGACTCATACGCGAGAGGGCATGCCGCTGAAGTCAGCAAGTTGCTCAAGGATCAGGCCGACCTCGTCTTCATAACGACGCCACCGGAGGAGGTCTATGACACGGCGACCGTGCTGACGAAAATCGACGCGTGGCTCGGCGATCAGAAGTGGGATCTCATCTATTTCAACATCGGCCTCTACGACCTGACCTACCGCGCTCCTGGCATGAAATCATTCCGTGTGATGAGTCGGAGCGGCGGAGGCGTCCGAAATACCAGCCCCGAGGACTATGAAAAGAATCTCCGCGAATTGGTTCAGGATTTGTCGGCCACCAAGGCGAAGCTGGTCTGGGCGAGCACCCTGCCGATCGGTCAATCGTTGTTGGATATCCATGAGCCCGGCTCGGAGATCGAATACAATCGAATCGCCGAAAAGATCATGACCGAAAAGGGGATCACAATTCATGACCTCCACGCCTACGGACTCACGTTGCTCAGCCCGAAGGAGCGTGAGGCCGGGGTCCAGCCTGGTCAATTCGTCAGGAGACCCATCGATTCCCCGATGACCGCCGCGATCTGCAGGGAGCTGAATCTGAAGCTCCCTCCTCAGACTCATGAGGAAAAGAAGAGGTAGTCATTCGGTAAAATTCGAAATCGTTTTCACTAACAAGACAGATTGTTCAACAGGCCTCGCTACAACTTCCGGAATTGACGTTCCTTTGGTCTCGGCCAAACGCGCAGGAGTTCCATTGATCAATTTTTCCTCCTTGGTTGAACGTCGTCCTTTTGGTCGAAACGCCAGCGGAGCACCTAACTAACGAACTGTATGAATGCTCGGATACTTGACTGGCGGACTCCCATGGCAGCGGGAATCGCATTGAACCTCCTTTTCGCTGCAAGCGCTCACGCCCAATCGCCTCCGCCACCCGAACCCACGGCGAAAACCGAGCACCGGGATTTGTCGAAGCCGCCGCTGCGCCTGCTCAAAGCGAGCATCTATGCTCAGACCCCCGGCTGGAACGAGCACCTCCAGCAGGCGTCCGGCCCTGCCGCCGTGATCCGCTTTTCAGGGCCGGCGGCTCCTTTGGAAAAAGTCGGCAAAGCACTTGAGGTGGGCGAGCTCCGGATGACTCCCGAAGTCGCCGGGGAATGGAAGTGGCAGCAGGCCGATCAGCTGATTTTCTCTCCCACCGCTGGCTGGCTGCCGCCCGGAGAATATCGATTAAAGGCGGGGCCGGGATTGCTAGCCGATGACTGCCAGTTGGCACCGAGAAATGACTTCAACCAGATGCTGAAAGTGCAAACGGTGACAGCGCGGTTCCAGGCGAGGGACTACTATATCGATCCCGCCACGCCGAACTTGCAGCAATTGGTCACCACCGTCGACTTTACCCAGCCGGTCTCCTTGGAGGAGGCCCGTCGCCAATTCTCGGTCACCAGCGTCACGGGTATCGAGATCTTCCAAGCCGGCAGCCAAGCCCAGGTCTTGCCCGAGCCAAAGAACCCGATGCGCTTTTAC
This sequence comes from uncultured Haloferula sp., assembly GCA_964628795.1. Classification (GTDB taxonomy): domain Bacteria; phylum Verrucomicrobiota; class Verrucomicrobiia; order Verrucomicrobiales; family Akkermansiaceae; genus Haloferula. The sequence continues at coordinate 14,793 of CAZVMS010000254.1, forward strand.
CTTCGATCACCCTTGATGAAGCCGGGTGAAAAGGAGGACCTCGTGCTGTTTAGTTTTCAGGCGGGTCTCAAGTCGATTGTCGGCGGGAAACCCACCACCGAGAACCTCGAAACAAAGCTCACTGCTTACAGCAAGGACTCCCTGTTCTTCGTCCAGTCCGTCAGCAACATGCTGCGCAGGACCTCTGAAGGCGAACCCGAGCAAAACATCCTCGTAGAGCTCAGCATTCCTACCCGCACCGTCGAGCTCGCGAAATCCGTCGAGGCCTGGAAGCTCCCACCCGAGGACAAGGACAAATACGGTGGCTCCATCGCATGGACGAAGGAGAATGTCACCGATGAGATTCTTGCTCGTGCGGAGAAACTGCCACTGGAACTCATCACCACGCCCGACGCCCCACCGATGGAAGCGGCCATGGCCTTCCGAGTGAAGCAGCAGCCCGGAGGAAAGGTCTTGGTGAAAATTCCCGGAGCCACGCCCGGTCCCGGCGGGTTTGTCACAGCGGAAGACTTCCTCGCCGTCACGATGCTGCCAGAGATCCCCAAGGAAGCGGCGCTGATGGGAAATGGAGGCCTTATCGCCTTGAATGGCGAACGGAAAATCAATGTCCAGTCGCGCGGGATCGACCACCTCCGCTACACTGTCGCGCGGGTTCAGACGGACCAGATCAACCACCTGGTGAGCCAGACCCGTGGCAGCTTTGAATCCCCGAGTTTCCGCAGTGGCTTCGGATTCGAGGATGTCTCGGATTACGAGCAATCGGTGCAGCCGATCGTAAAAAAGGGCGACTTTGCCATCAACTACTCGTCCTTCGATTTTTCCCCGCTGATCCGCGCCAGCCAACCGGATTCGCCTGCCGTGCACGGCCTCTTTTTCCTGCAGGTCGAAGGCGTCCGGCCCCGCACGCCAGATGAGGGAAGCGCGGGAGAGGGCAGTCCGAACTCTGATTGGGTGCCACTCCAAGTTGGTCGAACCCACGACTACGAATCGAGCTATCGTTTCGGTAGAAACTCAAGTTCCACCTATCCCACCGGAGATACACCGCAGGACCAGCGCTTCATTCTCGTCACCGATCTCGGCCTCATCATGAAGGAGGCCGCCGACGGCAGCCGCATGATCTACGTGCAATCCTTCGGCGCTCGCGGACCGGTCGAAGGCGTCGAGATCTCTGTGCTCTCACGGAATGGCACGGTGCTCAAGAATGCCACCACCGATGCGCAGGGAAAAGCCTCACTACCCTCGCTCCGCGGCTTGCAACGGGAGCAGGCACCGGTGGCCTTGATCGCGAAAAAGGGCGACGACCTCGCGTTCATCCCATGGGCGAAAAACGACCGTCACCTCGATACTTCCCGCTTCGATGTCGGCGGCACCTACTACAGCGAAAAGTCCGCCCTTCAGGCATCCCTTTTCACTGAACGCGGAATCTACCGTCCGGGCGAGTCGATCCATGTCGGCGGCATCGTCCGCCAGCGCGACTGGGCAGGCGACCTCACCGGGCTTCCGCTTGAGTTGGTGGTCATCAATGCCAAGGAAGATGTCGCCGGACGCTACCCGCTGAATCTCGAAGAAGACGGCGTCTTTTCGCAGACCATTCCCACCGCGGAAACATCACCCACCGGCCCATGGAGAGTCCAACTTGTCAGGCCGAAGCCAGCGGATGATCGATCCGGTGAAGGATCGGTCTATCTCGGTGGAACCTATGTTAGAGTCGAGGAATTCCAACCCGATCGGCTCAAGATCAAGGCAAAGTTTGAGCCCGGCACCAGCGACGGATGGAGCTCGCCCGACGGCCTCGCCGTGGCCGTGCAGCTCGATACCTTGTTTGGTATTCCCGCCGCCGGACGTCGCGTCGCCGCAAAGCTCCATCTCTCTCCGACGACCCCGTATTTCTCAAAATGGCCGGGCTGGCAGTTCGGAGTTTCGGCGGCCCGCTCCGAAACCAAGGAGATGCCCTTGCCCGATGGCACCACCGACGAACAAGGCCAGGCGAACCTCCCCCTCAAGCTCGAAGCCCACACCGCCCCGATGCTGCGTGCCCGCGTGGAACTCGAAGGCTTCGAAGCCGATGGTGGACGCGGCGTGCGCACCGAACTCAGCACGCTGGTCTCCCGCCAATCCTTTCTGATCGGCCAAAAGTCTGACCAAAGCCTCAACTACCTCGAGGAAAAGAACCCCGTCTCCGTTTCCATCGTCGCCATCGGCCCCGACAGCAATCCCGTCGCCGTCGCCGACCTGACGCGAGTCCTCATTCAAACCAAGCATGCTTCCGTCCTGACCAAGCAAAGAAACGGCAGCCTCGCCTACGAGTCGCAGTCACGTGATGAAGTCATCGAAACCGTGAACGTGACCCTGCCCGCAGCAGAGGAAAAGCTGAACCTGCCCTTGGAAACACCCGGACGCTTCCGCTACGAGTATCGAAATGCCACAGGTCAGACGCTTTGCTCGATCCCCTTCTTCGTGGTGGGCAAAGGCGATGCTTCCAAAAACCTCGAGCGCAGCGGTGAGTTGGAAATCAAATTCCCCGACAAGAAATGGCTGCCGGGCGAGGAGCTCGAGTTCTCTCTAACAACTCCTTTCACCGGAGCCGGTTTGATCACCATCGAACGCGACACCGTTCTCGAACAAAAGTGGTTCAAGTGTGATTCCAAATCATCCGTGCAAAAAATCCGACTACCGGCCGATCTCCAGGGCGGTGCTTACCTGCACGTCGTGATGGCCCGCGCCCTCGATTCACCCGATGTCTTCCTCAATCCCCTCGCCAGCGGCATCATGCCCATCCCCGCCGCACGCGACCAACGCGAGATGACCGTCACCCTCGACACGATCGACCGCGCGCGTCCCGGCGAACGCCTGACCATCGGCTACACCGCACCCAAGGAAGGCCGCATCGCGATTTGGGCAGTAGACGAAGGCATCCATCTGGTAAGCGGCTACCAAGCGCCGGACCCGCTCGCCAATCTCCTGCCGACTGCCGCCCTCGAGGTGCAAACCTATCAGTTGATGGACGTCCTTCTCCCCGAGTTCAGCCTGCTCCGCAACGCGCTGGCGATCGGCGGTGATGGCGATGGCGAAAGTATCGGCGGAAGCATCCCCGACCTCAAAATGGGGCTCAATCCCTTCAAGCGCCGCCGCGATGCGCCCGTCGTTTACTGGAGCGGCTTCGTGCCCTGCGGTCCCGACCGCAAGGAGGTCTTCTACGACATCCCGGAATACTTTGCCGGTCGCCTCAAGATCATGGCGGTCGCCGTCGCACCGGATTCGGTCGGTGTCGGCCAGGAAGAAACCATCGTGAAAGGAGACTTCGTCCTCACCGCCACCACGCCCCTGTTCGTCGTTCCCGGCGACGAGTTCACCGCCTCTCTAACAGTCGCCAACCAACTGGAAGGCGACGCAAAGACCGATCAGGTCAGCGTCAAAGTGGAAACCGAAGGCGGCGTGGAAATCATCGATGCCGTGACGGAGATCCAAACCATCCCCGTCGGCAAGGAGGTCACCCTAAGCTTCCGCTGTCGTGCCACCACCCAGTTGGGAAATGCCGAATTGAAATTCACCACCTCCAGCGGTGCCGCCCGTCAGGAGTCGCGCAGTTCCTTCAGCGTGCGCCCCGGCGTCGCTCGTGCGGCCAAGGTCCAGAGCGGCTGGTTCCGCAACGGCTCGCATGACGTGCCGGTCAATCATCCGATGTTTGATCAACTGTCCGAACGGCAGGCGGTCATCTCCACCACACCCCTCGGTCTGGCGCACGGCCTGTCGGCCTACCTGAAGGAATACCCGCACGGCTGCACCGAACAAATCACCAGTCGCGCCTATCCATGGTTGGTGCTGAAGGACGACGCCAATTTCGGCCTCGATCCGGCGGAGGCGGCGCGCACCCTCGCCGATACGATGAATCAGCTCTCGCTCCGCCAGGGGCGCAACGGAGGATTCGGATACTGGTCGACCGACGAACAGGAAGGCTTCGACTACCTCACCGTCTATGTCGGACATTTCCTAACAGACTGCAAAGCCAGCGGCATCCCCGTCCCGGCCCGACTCTATCAGGCCACGCTGCGACGCCTTCGCTACATGGCGGACGCCAAACTGACGGACCCCACCACCTACAACGGTCGCACCTACTACTGGACGACCCGTTGGCAGGCAGAGATGCGCGCCTCTGCGATCTACCTTCTCACAAGGAATGAAGAAGTCACCACCAACTACGCCCTGAAGCTCCAGGATTACCTCGATGCGAAAGTGCCGAAAGCCATGTGGCACCGGGATTCCACCGCCGCATGGCTGGCGTCCACGTGGCGGCTCTTGAAAAAGGAATCCGCCGCCGTCCCGCTGATCAAGGCACACCGCGCAGCCCTGAAAGCGCCACTGCCGAAGGATTGGGAATACGGCTATTATTACTACACCAGCAGGCTGACCCGCGACGCCACCGCCTTCACCGTGCTGTGCCGACATTTCCCCGAGATCGCGAAAAAGCTCAGCTACGAGGAGATGAAGCCGCTCACGCAAATGATCGAGCAAGCCGACTTCAACACCCTCTCCGCCGCATGGAGCGTGCAGACCCTTAAAGCCTACTCGGACCTCGCCGCCACCCAAGGAGTCAAGGCGGGCATCGCCTCTGTTAGAGGGCAGGATGTGGAAGTGCTGGCCGAACCCGCGATGGGACAATTGCAGGTCAAGGTGCCGGAAGGCATGGTCCGCTTCTTCTTCGCCGCCGGCGCCCCCGAGGGTCTGGGCGCTTGGTATCAGACGATCGAAAAAGGCTTTGCCAGAAACCTGCCCGTGGAAGCAAGCTCGACGCATATCGAGGTCATTCGTGAACTGGTCGATGAAGGCGGACAACCCGTCACCCAAGGCAAGCTTGGTGAGACTTTGTTTGCGAAGGTAACCATCCGCAACCTGACCAAAACCGACATGCCGAATCTCGCCATCACCGAGATGCTGCCCGGTGGCTTCGAGTTCGCACCGCCCGGTGAGCCGGACTCTCTCCGTCCCGGCCTCGCCACCCGACAGGGCACGGATTACATTGATGTGAGAGAAGACCGGGCCCTGATTTATCTCGGCCTGCGCCCGGAAGGATCGCTCACCCTTCAATATGCTCTCCGCCCGACCTGCGCCGGAACCTTCGTCGTCCCGCCACCCTACGCCGAAGACATGTATGAAGCAAAGGTCCGCGCAAACGGCACCGTCGGCCAACTCATCATTTTACCACGGGGATAGTCGCTCTAAGTCCCATGCCCGCCAACCGAGCTAAGTTTCGCTTCGGAAAGTTCTGCCTCCGCTGGCTGAAGCGGATGGCTGTTCTTTTAGTGGCACTGGTCATCGCCTACGGGCTGCTGCCGAAGCCCGACTTGCTGCCACCCGATTTGGAATACTCGCGCAGCGTGCTCGATCGCGACGGAAAGGTGATCTTCCTGACTACCACCTCGGAAGGCATCCTGCGGCTGCCCGCCACCCTCGATCAAATCTCGCCGGAGATGTTGGAAGCCACCTTGGAAATGGAAGACCGGCGCTTTTTCAGTCATTCCGGCGTCGATCTCCGTTCGCTGCTGCGGGCGACATGGGGCGTCGTCTCACGACAGAAACTCGGCGGCGCTTCGACCATCACGATGCAGTTGAGCCGCCTCCGCTGGAAGCTCCACACCCGTTCCCTCGTCGGCAAGTGCGAGCAAATCTTCCGCGCCATTCAGTTGGAACGTCACTTTTCTAAGGAACAAATCGCCGCCGCCTACTTCACCCTCGCGCCCTACGGCGGAAACGTGGAGGGCGTGCGCGCCGCCAGCTTCCGCTGGTGCGGCAAGGAAGCGTCCGATCTCACGCTGCGTGAATCCGCAAGCCTCAGCGCCATCCCCCAAAGCCCGACCGCCCGTCGCCCGCGGACCGATGGCAATCCCTCGCTCGCCATCGCCCAGGCCCGCCTGATGACCCGACTCCGCGCGAATCATGGCGAACCCCCAAACGAACTCGGCGCCGAGTTCAAACTCGTGCCCACGCCGATCCCCCGCGAGGCGCCCCATTTCGCTCGACGGAAATTGCTGGAAGATCCCACGAGACTAACAGTCTCCACCACGCTCGACATGGAACAGCAGCACCAGATCGAACAATCGATCCGCGATTTCCTCGACCGCTGGTACTCGCAAGGGCTGCGCAATGCTTCCGCGATCCTGCTGCACGCCCCCAGCGGTGAGATCCGCGCCAGCGTGGGCTCCGCCGATTTCCTCGATACCGGAATCTCCGGTCAGGTCGACGGTACCCGCGCCCGACGCTCGCCCGGCTCCACCCTCAAACCCTTCATCTACGCCCTCGCCCTCGATGCCGGCCTGATCCAGCCCCAAACCCTGTTAGACGACGCCCCCAAGCGCTTCGCCGGCTACAACCCCGAGAACAGCGACCGCGAATTCCTCGGCCCGATCGCCGCCAGCGAAGCCCTTCGACGCAGCCGCAACATCCCGGCCATCGAACTCGCCAACCGCTTGCCGAACGGTGGCTTGGAAGCCTTCTTGCAGGCCTCGGGCGTCGAGCTGCCGGATCGCAGCCACGGCCTGGCCCTCGCCATCGGTGCCACCGAAATGCGCCTGGAAGACCTCGCAAAACTCTACGCCGAACTCGCCCACCCCGGGCAAGGCAGACTTTCACCGGAGGCCTGCTGGCTGACCCTTGATGCCCTGCGTTGCCATCAACCCGGTGCCCCAATTGGACTCTCCTGCAAAACCGGAACGTCTAACGGCTTCCGCGATGCCTGGGCCTGCGGCGTCATGGGCGACTGGGTCCTCTGCGTCTGGGTCGGCCACTTCAATGGTCGCGGCATGCCCGGCCTCTTCGCCAGCGAAACCGCTGCCCCCCTGCTTTGGCAAACCGCCACCCGCCTCCAACTCACCGCCCCACCCGAAGAAAAATCCCGCCCCCCGGACGTCGTGAAAGTCCCGATCTGTGCCGTCTCGGGAGACCTTGCGGGAAAGCATTGCCCCCAATGCCGCGATGATTGGTTCATCGGCGGCGTCTCACCCATCACCTCATGCAAGGTGCACCAAAGGGAGGGGGAGAGCATCGTCGAAGTCTGGTCCGCCGAGCGCCTCGAGCAGTTTCGAAAAGCCGGCTTCCCGCGCGCCGCCACCGCACAGCCTGCCGAAGACAAGGCCCACCACCGCGCCGCCATCATCGGACCTCCTCCCAAAATCATCAGTCCCCAATCCGCTCTCACCTACTACATCCAAGCGAATGCCCATCAGCGAAACCGCCTGATGCTCGAAGCCAATGCCACACCGGGCACCCACCAGATCCATTGGTTCGCCGACCGCCGCTACCTTGGTGCCAGCGCCCCTGCGGAAGCTCTCGCCTGGGAACCCACCGTCGGCGATTATGAACTCCAAGCCATGGACGACGTCGGCCGCGTCTCCTCAACAAGGGTCAGCGTCAGGCTGGCGCTGGGCGAACAGCAGTAGCGGAGTCATCGGCACGGACATTTCGAAGGTCTGATGGGACATGCTCACAACCGCAACGGCGTGGAAAATGGGAAGGAACCTTTGGAAGGGTCGTGAGTCGACTTTAGTCATCGATGGTCGAATTATTTCTGTGGGCGAATTATTTCTTGCGCGGGTCGGGGGATTCTCTTAACAACCGCCACCCGCCTCGGTGGGATGGCAAAGTGTCGAGGGGCGTTAGCTCAGTTGGTAGAGCACCTGCATGGCATGCAGGGGGTCAGCGGTTCGAATCCGCTACGCTCCACTTTCCCAAAAATCCCTTATTCTTCAAGGGTTCCGGCCGATTCAAAGGCTGGGAGGAGTGTTCGATGTGACCTAAAGTGTGTCCTAGTCAAAAACCCCGATTTCTCAAGGGTTCGAGTCAAACATTGGTGACTTCTGCACCCCAGGACGCTTGGCTTTCTCCTCGTGGACGAAGCCTCTGACGAACTCGTCGACCGGATCCGGTGCGGCTTCCCCGGCGTTGAGTAGGATCAGCGAGGGAACGTGCTTGCTCAGCATGTTTCCCCGTAGCTGATGGAGACTCACGACCAGGGAGGCACACGCCATCGTGGTGGTGGCGGACTCTGACGAGCAGCGGGAGACGAGCTCTGAGAGCATCTGATGCACCGGCTCGGTCAAGCGCCCCAGATGCGCCATATCGAGGGTGTTGGGCGCACGACGAAGTGGGTCGCACGGGTCAGCGATCATATTTCAAGCGCCAGTAGGCCGTTAGGATTCTTGGGCAAGGTGGCACCCTCGATGCGTTCCCACTTTTCATCGCGCCGCCTCAAGCATCGGTCGTCCACAAGCTCGACGAGTAGGTCTTTGGCGTAGTCGGCAGATAGGTGGAGCAGGCGGTAGGTGGACCGGGTGTCCAAAGATCCGTCCGTCAGCCGTTCGAGGATCCTTCGCTTGTCGCTCAGCCTTCTCGCCTCCTCAGCGGAAAATAGAATCGACGCCCGGGCATTCGCCATGCGTTGGATCAGATACTTGGTGAGGGCCTCGATGCTGGCCTGGTAGTGGATGAAGCCTTCGGGGAGCTTCGCCGCTTTTACCAGACGTTGCAGGCCGAAGGTCAGGCTGGCGAGCAATGGACGTGCGGTGCCCTTGATTCCCGGAAGACTCCTTTCCATGTTGGAGAGGAAGCTCATCCAGCGCGCTTGGGATTCGCCGAAGTTCCCATCGAAGTCCAACGACACTGACTCTTGAGGGCTGAGGCGCTCGGCTAGGATCAGCCCGACGGCTTTCTTAAACCGGTCGCTTAGTTGAGGAAGGGTGACGATCCGATCAAGACCGCAATACCGGACCGGAAGGCGGGGAAATGGGGGTTATGTTGCGGTTGTCATCCACTGTGACAGTCCGGTTGGCGGTGATGATGCTGCCGAAGGTGGCGGTGTCGGTGTTGGTCGTGCCGCTGGTGGCACCGGGAGCTGAAGCAGGGCTCCAATTGCCGCCAGTCGCCCAGTTGCCGTCGGCGTTCACATTCCACGTCGCGCTTGCGGCGTAGGCGGAGGATGCGGCAAGCAGGATGGCACTTGGCAGGAGCAGTTTGCAGATTGCGAGTTTGGATTTCATGGGTTTTTCGGATGGGTTGGGTGCTGGAAGATGGGGTTTCTGAATGGAAATTTTGTGATTTTTCCATGCTGTCGATTTCCAGGGCGGATGCCTAGTGGGCAAAACTACCCATGGGAGTTATGGCGCGACCCACACCTGAAGGCGGGCGAATTTCGGCAAGGCGGAAAGCGGAACAACGAGCGTGATGGTGTCCTGCCCGGTGGCGGGATTGTTTTTCTGCACCGTGAGGCCGGGGTTGTTGGAAACGGCGGTGTCGGGGACGGGGTGAATCTCGGGCCAATCGACCAGGTTTCCCCCGACTTGGATCGCCACGGTGGTCGAGCCGTCGATGGATGCCTGGTCGCGCACGAAGGTGAACACCATGTTTCCGCCGGCCGTGGTGGCGGTGGGGAGTTTGGCGAGGTCGTGGGTGGCGGCGGTGCCGCCGAGGAGGTATTCGATGGCATTGGGCACGCCGTCGTTGTCGAAATCATCGGCAGACGTGCCGGTGGGGGCGTTGACGAGTTTCCATGCCGGATAGCCGGTGAGCGGGATGCCCACGAGGTAACCTTGGGAATCGAGGGAAAACGAGGAAAAGCCGGTGCGGGTGATGGCGGCGAGCTGGGACGGCGTGAGGCCGTTGGAACCGGTTCCGAAACGCAGCGAGGCGCCGGAGACGAATTCTCCTGATAGATTCAGCGTGCCGCCGGACCAATCGGTCGCACTGCTGTTGGCGAAGGAAACCGCAGCTCCGGTGCCAAGGTTGATGGTGGCGGTGCCAGCGACGTTCAGAGCGCCGAGTGTGTCGGTAAAGGTGCCGGCGTCGAGCGTGGCGGAACCTAACAGAATCGAGGACTCATCCGCGATCACGTCGTTCGCGCCCCAGGCGAGCATGCCCGCCGTGACGGTGGTGGGGCCGATGTAGGTGTTGGGCAGCGTGAGCACGGTGACGCCGGTTCCGACCTGCGAGAAACCACCGTCGCCGGTGATGGCGACTTTGAGGGCGCTGTTTCCCTGGGTGAGCGTGTTGCTCCGGTTCACCGCGAGCGTGGCTCCCGGTTCCACGATGATGTTCTGGGAATTCGACGAAACTCCTCCGGTTGTGCCGCCCTCGCCGATCATCAAGGTGCCGGATCCGACAATGGTGTCGCCCCAGTGGCTGTTCTGCGCGGTGAAGGCGAGCGTGCCCGCACCTGCCTTGGTGAGGATGTTGGCGGTGGGGTTCGTGGTGCTGGAACCGCCGGTGATGATGCCGCTGATTTTGGCGTCGATCGGGGCCGAGCCGTCATCGACCTGGATGATCCGGGCGAATCCCCAGAGGGAAAGGTTCTGTTGCCAATCGAGCATGGCGTCGGCGGTGTCATGACCGAGGATGAGCAAATTGCCGGCACCGATGAAATCGGCGGCGGTCCAGTTGATGGCCGAGTCGCTGAATTTCACCGTGCGGTCGGCGCCGAGGGCGGCGAAGCCACCCGAGCCGAGCCATCGGACCTGGTTGTCGTCAGTGCCGATGGTCCGGTTGGTGAGATCTCCCGCCCCCAGACCGAGCACGCCGCCGCCGGCGAGTTCCAGATTGCCGCTTGGTAGCGCGGCCGCGTTTTGCAGGCGCAGTGCTCCACCATCCACGGTGGTGGTGCCGTTGTAGGTGTTGGCATTGGTGAGCATGAGCACGCCGGGGCCGGTCTTGTTCAAGCTGCCGGGTGGCGTGGTGAAATCCGCAAGCACACCACTCAAGACGGCATCCACCGCCGCCTCGCCATCCTCCACCCGCACGGTCCGCTTGGCTCCGGAGAAATTGATGCTGTTTCTGAAATCAAGCGTGTGCGTGGCCGTCGGATGCCCGAGAATCAGGGTGCTGCCGTTTCCGAGAATTCCGGAATACCAGGACAACGAGCCGGTGCCATTGTTGAGCCGCACCTGGCGATCCGCACCGAAAGCGGCGAAGCCGCCGCTGCCCGCGCCACCGGTGTCCGGATCCCAGTTCAACTGGCCGGCACCCGTGCCGAGCTGGCGTGTGAAATCCCCGGTGACAAGCCCGAGCACGCCGCCTTTGAGGAAAAGCGTGCTTTCTCCGGCACCCACGGCGTTGTCGATGCCGCCGGGCAAGCCGTTGGCATGGTCCAGCCGCAGCAAGCCGTCTTCCAGCGTGGTGGCGCCGGTGTAGCTGTTAGAAGATGAGAAGACGACGGTTCCCGCCCCGGCCTTGATCAATCCCCCGGCACCGCCGATGCCGCCCGAGAAGCTCAGGTTTCCGGAGGCGGACTGGGTGAGAAGCAGGTCGCCCGCGAGTGACATGGGTGCCGTCACCGCATCATTGCCCCCGGTGGTTTTGCTTAGCTCCGCCGGGCTGGCAAATGCGAGCGACCCGCCACCGGATGCGAGGGTGAAGGCGTGAGTGCTGTCGGAATCGCCCAGAAACAACCTGCCGATCGCGGTGGCGCTGGCGAGCTGGATGGTTTGGTTGCCAGTGATGTTGTTGTTGATTTTCACGTTGGGAGCGGCACCGATGGGCAGGCTTCCCGCGACCCAGTTTCCCGTAGTGTCCCACTGCTTGGTGCCGCCGCTGGTGGTCAGCCAGGTGAAGCCGTCCGGCACCACGCCGGTGACGGTGAGGTTGTATTGGCCGATGCTGGCGTAGTCCGAATACCCGTAAGCGAGGGGATCGCCATTGCCGATGCCGTCCACGGAAATGTAATAGACCCCGGCGGTGACCGTGCGATTGAGCGTGACCGGCTGGGTACCGCTGCTGGTGTCGGCGGATGTGGCGGCTTGCAAAAACGTGCCGCTTGAATTGTAGAGTTTCACCTCGAGACGCAGGTTGGGCCCTTTGGGCGAGGGCTTGGCATCGACCACCAATGAGCCGCCGGCTGATTCGATCTGGAAAAAATCGAGGTCGGTATTGCGCCCGATGACCCCATCGACCGTGGCGGTGCTGGTGTCGGCGCTGAGCTTGGTGGCTGCGGCAACCGTGTTGCCATGGTCGTCCGGGCGGAAGACGGCACCGTTGTTGCGCATGACGGCAAGGTCGTCCTGGGTGTTGCTGGGTTTGGCATATTCCCCCTTGCTCCACTGGCTGATGGTCCTGACGTAGCTGTTGCCCATGATGGGTGCCCAGTTCCCCTGGCCGGAGTAGTAGGAGGTGCCACCTTCGATGCCGTCGTGGAGCAACCCAAGCGTGTGACCGACCTCGTGGCTGGTGGCCTCGGCGATGTTTTTCGCTCCATATCCGGAGCCTGCGGGAAACACCCAGCAGGGAACGTCATTGCCGGAGTTGAATGTCCCCACATAGGCGACGCCGCCCACATTGCTGCCAAACCAGTCGTTGCCGCTGCCGCCGATGCAGACGCGGATGCCGTAGCGGGCATCGTTGGTGCTGGTTTTTTTCAAATCCGCAATGGCCGGCTCCTCGGTCGTGACGTTGATGTCAAACATCGAATAATCCTCGGCGACGCGCTGCCAGATTTCGATGATGCGGTTGCGCTCATCGGTGCTGAACGTGTCGGGATTGCTGTTGGGGACATTGTAGGGCGGCGCGGTGGCCCCGGCTTTCCAGTATCCCGGGGTGTTGTCGACGTGGCCGTCGAAATCCAGATAAATCACCAGGTTCGCTCCGGGGCGGCTGTGCAGGAGAAAGGCCTCGGATGTGTCGAATGGCCCGGGATCGGTGGGCCCGATGCTTTCCGCAATGATCCCGGATGCTTCCGGCGCTTCATGGACGCAATGTTCGCATGCCGGCGGGCAGGCATAGAACAGGCGGCCCTGCGTGTTCATCCACAGCGAGTCATCCTTGCGGAAGATCTCACGGAGCTGTTGTGCGGATTTCCCGTGGAATGCGGCGACTTCCGGCAGGCGTTCACCGAGCGTGGCGATGGCTTTTTCGCCGCGAGCATTCTCCACAATGCGGATTCCTGCGGGGAATCCGGCGTCGATGGGGGGCTCACCTCTCGCGGTGGCGAACCATGCTAGAAATACGACAGTGGCGCCGATGGATCTCATCGCAGCGGTGCCCTCTGAGCGTCGATTCCTGTGAGACGTGCGCAGCATGGGGTTAATTGATTGATTGCTAGGAATTTGCTTCTGAGGGAGGCCCCTGAAAGAGCCATTGGGTCGGACCGGAGGGCGGGGAAATGGGGGTTGGTCACGTGGACGCCCTGCGACTTGAGATCCTTAGCGAGTTTCGAGTCAATCGCCATAAATCGTGAAGTTGGGTTTAGGGATGCCACGCCAGTTGAGCAGTCCTTTGCTCCACGCCCAGAGGAGTCCCTCGGCAAGCAGCAGCAGGAACAGCATCGCGACCACGAAGGCGCCGATGCTCAGGTCGAGGAAAGCGACGGCGAAGGGCAGCAGGAAGATGGTCTCGACGTCGAAGAGCAGGAACAGCAGGCCGAAGAGATCGTATTGTGAGTGAAAGCGGACCTGGCGCTCGGCGAGCGGTTCGACCCCGCATTCGTAGAGCGCGTTCTTCTCCTTACCGCGCTTGATCGGAGTGAAGAAGGTCATCCAGACCCGCGCCAGCACCAGCGCTCCAATCGGCACGGCGAGCGCGATGGCGAAGAAAACCAGGACCGGAATGAAGGGGTGATCCATGCGGCGATGAGTAGGGTTTTAGGCTTCTCGCCGGTCACTTCCGGGCTCTGGGCCGGAACGCGAGCTTTGGAAGCAGAGCCGACGGCATTGGCCGAGGACTTTCTCAATGGCAAGTCGTGCGAGGCTCCTTCGGGGCGGAATTTCTTCCGCTTCCGAATCGTCCCTAACAATGGAGGTGGCGGCGAGGATGAGTTTTGATGGCGTATCCGCTGCAAGATCCTCAGGCAATCATGGATCAAAATATCCAAGCGATTGCGCGCGCCTGATCGCCTCAGCGCGGTTTTTGGCGTGCAGCTTGGCATAGATATTTTTGACATGGTTGTGCACCGTGTGCTGGCTGATCCCGAGGGAATCGGCGATCTCTTTGTAAATCCTGCCGGCTGCCAATAGCTGAAGCAGCTCGCTCTCCCGCCTCGAAAGACCCTCTGACTCGTCCTGCGGTGCGCTGGTTTGGAATTGTTGGATGAGGTGGCTGGCCATCGAGGGGCTGATCGGCACATGGCCTTGGATTAGCCCGCGCAGGGACGCGACCAGCTCCAGCGCAGTGCTGCCCTTGATGATGTACCCGGAAGCGCCGGCACTGAGTGCGGCGAAGAGATTCTCCCGGTGTTCGTGGATCGTGTAGGCGACGGCCAGCAATTTGGAATTGCGATTCACCGCTGCGCCAATGAGCCCCACACCCGACATTCCCGGCATTTCCAGATCGGAGAGCAACACATCCACGCTCGACCAATCCTCGTTCATCATCGCCTCTGCCGCCGAGGCATAGGCCCCCGTCACGACGAAATCCGCCTCCCGCGAAAACAGCTTCTCCAGACTATCGAGCAGCGCCACGTCATCATCCACCATCGCAAGCCGAATCATTTCGCTCGGAGAGTGGCCAATTCTTCACCGCTGGCAAGTTCGCTGCGAATTTCATCCGGTGTTTCGAATGGAATCATGAAGGACAAACGTGAGCCCTTTCCCCTGAATACTCTGAGCCTGCCGCCAAGATCGACGACCCGCCGCCGCATGTTTTCCATGCCGCGGCCACTGCGAGTCCCTGCCCCTAGGCCGATGCCATCGTCGCTGACGACGATCGCTATGGCCTTCGGAAAAAACCTCAAGCTGACCGTGACTTTGGTGGCCTGCGCATGTCGACCCGCATTATTTAAGGCCTCCTTGATCGCCCGCATCATGGAAATCGCAGCAAGTCCTTCGCCCACTGGCATTTCCGGCGGTTCCCCGCGCTGCTGCCATTTCCATTCCAAAGCATGAGCAGCCGCGAGCTTGTCGCCGTAGTTGCGCAATCCCTGAATCACGTCCTCCCAGCGCACAGTCTGGCTCTCGAAAACATCCAGCAACATCCGCACTTCTTGATTGCCCTCCGCCGCAAGTTGCTCAATCCGCACAAGCAATTCCGCTTTCTCGTCGGCTCCGGCATTCCGCCCCATGCCAGCCAGCAAGGTGAGGTTGGCAGTGATGCCGCCCAATCCGTCGTGCAAGTCCCGCAGGATTTTGCGGCGCTCGTGCAGCAGTCGTTCGGCCATCCGCTCGCGCTCCAGTCGCGCCAGTTCTCGCTCGGCCAGTGCCCGTAGTTCTTGTTCCTTCGTCGTTTCTTCGGCCGTTCTGCGGATTTCAAGTACCTGTCGTTGATTGATCAGGAGAATCGCCCCAAACGTCCATAGCGGAGTCCAGATCATTACTCCGAGAAACGTCAGAATCTGAGGCGTAACATCAGCGAATAGCGGGATCGCCAAATCGTTGCCGAGAAATGGCAGTGCCAGTCCCCGATAGCAAAGGACGCCGCAAAATAGCAGGGACGCCAGCGCCGTGAAGCGCGCTGAAAACATCAGCCCTTCACGCCGCTCTCTCCATAATTCCCGCACGCCGAGCAGCAGGAAAAGCAGAAACAAGGGGCTCGTCAGCAGCGGGCGGATCGGCAGATGCGGATGAAACCAAACCAGCCAGAAGTAGATCGCGAATAGTCCCGCAGCCACCCGAAACGGCCAACGCGCTGCCTGCCTCGCCCCACCGAAAGCGACCGCACCCCGATAAAAACACGCCGTCCCAGAGGCATTCAGCAGTGTGGGTAAAATGGATGCCAGCAAGGGATTGTCCCCACCGGCCCATACCCCGAACATCGGCAGGCCAAGAGCAAAACTGATCGAGGATGCCATCCACCAACGAATTCCCGGCATCTTGGGATTGATCCTGGCCAGCACGGTGAAAGCCGCCGCCTGCAGCAGGCTCAAAATGCCGGCCACCAGCGTCACGGTCGGCAAATCCAATTTCACCTTCGAGCGCATCGCACACCCGCTCCGCCGCCGTCAAGTCCTCGCCGCGAAAATAGCCCGAAAATAGCCCGAAAATAGCCCGCTAGGAACCTTCCACCACATCGCTTGCTCCGGCTATTCTCATCCTGCTGATCAACCCAGAAAGGCAATTCCTTAATCATCGGTGGAGGATCGTAACAGGCCTTCATGATCGAAACGCCCAACATCCATGAACCCACCCCGCAAAGCCCTGCTCATCGGTTGGGACGCGGCTGACTGGAAAGTCATCCACCCGCTCCTTGATGCCGGCAAAATGCCCCACCTCGCGCGCTTTCTTGAGCAGGGCGTGATGGGAAACATCGCCACCCTCCAACCCGCGCTCAGCCCCACGCTGTGGACGTCCATCGCCACCGGCAAGCGCCCCTACAAGCACGGCATCCTCGGGTTTTCCGAGCCTGACCCCGTCACCGGCGGCATCCGCCCGATCACCAATCTCTCGCGCAAGACCAAGGCCATCTGGAACATCCTCAATCAGGAGGGAAAAAACACCATCACCGTGGGCTGGTGGCCGTCCAACCC
Organism: uncultured Haloferula sp.; assembly: GCA_964628795.1. GTDB lineage: Bacteria > Verrucomicrobiota > Verrucomicrobiia > Verrucomicrobiales > Akkermansiaceae > Haloferula. Next base: position 31,222 of record CAZVMS010000254.1, read on the forward strand.
CGCCGAGCCGCTTTCCAAGGGCGTCATGGTTTCCAACGATTACCAGCAAGCCCACGGCAATGCCTACGAGCCCGACAAGTGGCCGCTGAAGCCGGAAACCATCTACCCCGAGCGCTTGGTCAAGTATCTCAAAGACCTCCGTTTCCACCCGGCGGAACTCACCGAGGACGACCTCCGCCCCTTCCTGCCGGGGCTCGACGGCATGTCTCGCGAGGATCTCGACAAGGCGGAGAAAGACCCGCGCGTCCAGTCGCTCATGAAGATCATCGCGGACTGCACCAGCGTCCACTCCGCCGCCACCGCGCTGATCCAGAACGAGCCGTGGGACCTGATGTCCGTTTACTACGACGCCATCGACCACTTCGGCCACGCGTTCATGAAATACCACCCGCCGCAGCGCCCGCAGGTGGCCGACTGGGATTTCAAGGTCTTCCACCACTGCGTGGAAATGGGCTACATTTTTCATGACGCCATGCTCGGCACCCTGCTCGATCTCGCGGGAGAAGACACCACCGTCATCCTCATGTCCGACCACGGTTTCCACCCGGACGACCTGCGCCTGAGCAACATCCCACGCGAGCCCGCTGGCCCGGCTGCGGAGCACCGCCAGTTCGGTATTTTCGCCGCCAAGGGCCCTGGCATCCGGCGCGACGAGCGGGTTTACGGTGCCAGCCTCATCGATATCTGTCCGACCCTGCTTCACCTCTTCGGACTGCCCGTGGGTGAGGACATGGACGGCAAGGTCCTACTCGATATTTACGAAAACCCGCCCGCAGAAATCCAGCGCATCCCGAGCTGGGACGCGGTGCCCGGCGATCACGGCATGCACCCGCCAGACAAACAGATCTCCGCGGCGGATTCCAAGGCCGCGCTCGAGCAGCTCGTCGCCCTCGGCTACATCGAGGAACCCGATGCGGATCAGTCCAAAGCCATCGAGCAAACCGTGCGCGAACTCGACTACAACCTCGCCCAGGCATGGATCGACGGCGGCTTTTATGCGGAGGCTGTGGCTATCCTCCAGCGCCTCTACGCGAAGTGGCCAATGGAGCACCGCTTCGGTTTCAAGCTCGCCACCTGCTACCAAGCCCAAGGCCGCCCGGCAGAGCTGCGCAAGATCGTCACCACCGTGAGCGAGCGCCGCATGCAGGAAGCCAGCGAGGCCATCGCCACCCTCAAGGGGCTCAAGCTCGATGACGAAGATGCCCAACAGGCGGAAAAGGAACGCGTCGAGGCGATGAGCGAAAAGGAGAAGGAAAAATTCGGCCGCGCGCGCCGTGAGCTGCTCGCCCAAGCCCGTCCCAACTTGTTTTCCCTGCGCTATCTCGAAGCCTGCGCCGATATGACGGAAAAACGCTACGAGGAGGCCCTTTCCAAGCTCGAACGACTCGATAGCGACTTCGGCGCGCGCCGCAATGCGCTCACCCTGCGCGGCGAGCTGCTCCAGCGCCTCAAGCGCTGGGATGAATCCCGTGCCGCCTTTGAAGAAGCCCTCGCCATCGATCGGGAAGCGCCCGGTCCGCTACTCGGCATGGCCCGCGCCGAGCTGGCCGCGCGGGATTTCGAGAGCGCCATCCGCCACGCCCGCGCCTCGCTCGGGCTGCTCTACTTCCAACCGAAAGGCCACTACCTCCTCGGCATGGCCCACTACCGGCTCGGGGAATTGGCGGAGGCCAAAGACGCCTTCCTCACCAGTGTCACCCAGGCACCCTTGTTCGCCGCCGGATTCCGGATGCTCGGCCAGATCGCGCGTCTCGAGCACGATGCCCCGGGGCAGACCCAGAGCGCGCTGCAAATGCGCTACTCCCGAGAGCGCCTTGCCGCGCTGCGCGCCTCCAAGCACTCAGAGCATCAGCAGCTCACCGGCAGGTCGCTGCACGGTGGAGACAATCCGGAAACCCGCCCCATGCCCGAGCTCCAACCTCGTCCGGAGGCCCTTGCCGAGGTCGCTCCGGAGGAAATCATCACTCTCGTCTCCGGCCTGCCACGCTCCGGCACCTCGCTGATGATGCAGTTGCTGGAAGCCGCCGGCCTGCCTGCCTTCACTGATGGCCACCGCCAGGCAGACGACTCGAATCAGAAAGGCTACTACGAGCACGACCGCGTGGCCGCCCTACTCACCAGCCCGGACAAATCCTGGCTCGCCGGTGCCCGCGGCCAAGCCCTCAAAGTCGTCGCCCCGCTGCTCACCGCCCTCCCATTCAAAATCCAAAATTCAAAATCCAAAATTCAAGATCTCCACTACCGCGTGCTCTTCATGGAGCGGGACATGGAAGAAATCCTCGACAGCCAGGACACCATGCTCAGTCGCCTTGGCAAGCCCACCCATCCCGGTGCGGACATCGCCAAGGCCTACCGTCAGCAAGTCCGTCACGCCAAGACCTGGCTCACCGGCCGCGGCATCTCTGCGATCAGCGTGAACTACGCGGATCTCGTCCACCGCCCGGACGAGGCGTTGCCGCCGCTCGCCACCTTCCTCGGCGTGCCTGAGAAACTTGAAGCTATGCGCGCCGTCATCGATCCCACCCTCCACCGCGCCCGCAGTGCAGCCGATCTGGCCACCGAACCCGCCTAACTCCCTCCGCCTCACCATGACTCCCTACCAACCATCCCCAGCTCCCCGTTCCCTCGGCTCACCCATGGGCAGCGCTGGCACGAGTCGCCGGGCGCATTTTTCATTCATTGATGGGCGATCTCATGGTCGCCCTCGTTCCCTCTCCTCCCTCTGCTGAGGCAGCAAACTTCTTAAGCCTCAGCAACTGGAGCCAACGCAAATAGCAACAAACACAAACACATGAAGACAACACCAAGACAGAAACCTAAAAGCGGAGCCAAATGGCTGCCGGGAGCCATGGCAGTCGCCGCAGCGGGTGGCGCCACCCAAGCCAACGCCGCCACCGTCCAGATTACCTTCGCGGGAAGCACTCTCTCCACGGTAAGTGGGAACCTCCTCGTTACCGATTATGGGGATGATGGTTTCGCTGATCTTTTTCCTCAGACGTTCTCTGGGTTGGGCGTGGGCCTTTTAAGCTCCCCTACTGCGACCACTGTTTTTGCCGGTGGCGTTGGATTTTCAGGTTCTCTTGGGCTGCCGGGCGCCGTCGTGAAAGTTGGCACTAGCTCAAAATTTGTGACCGGAAGCGCCGTAGCTAGTATAACCATGCGGAACTTCGCGGAGATCACCTTCTCCGACACCAATATTAGAGGGGGAGCCTCAACGACCGGATATCTCGACATCACCGCCTCGGCCACCAATCCAGGGGAGTACATCCTGACCGTGCACCGCCTGATCTTCGATGATGCGTCGGGCGGGCCCATCTCCGGCTTGAATACGAGCGACTCGGCATACACCGAATATTCAGGCATAAGCGCAGTGCCTGAGCCCGCCAATAACTTAGCTTTATTGGCCTGTGGTGCCGGTGGCTTGCTCATCCGCCGCCGCATGAAGCGCGTCGCCTAACACCTCTCATTCAGGCGAATGACCCAGCGCTACGACTCAGGTCGTGGCGCTGTGAAGTTCAAAATAGTCTTGCAGGAAAAAGATAAGTACTCGGTGAAAAGGCGAATTTATAGAATGAATCTAAGGAGAGGCTCAGGGTGATGAGGTCCCTTTTATTCGCTTTCATGATCGTGGCTTGGATCAGCGAAAGTCTGATGGCCGCGACTGGGTCGAAAGAATCGGGTCGAGAGCTGGAAAAGGTGCGCTTGCAACTAAAATGGCGTCATCAGTTTCAGTCTGCTGGTTATTATGCTGCGATTGAGCAAGGCTATTACCGAGATGCCGGCCTGAACGTCGAATTGATTGAAGGTTCGCCGGATCATGATCCTGTGGCTGAGGTGGAGAGCGGCGGGGCTGAGTATGGCGTCGGCACTTCAGAATTGCTGCTGCTTCGGGCGCAGGGTCATCCCTTGGTAGTGCTCGCCGCAGTCTTCCAACATTCGCCAACAGTCTTGCTAGACCCTATTCGAAAAGCCGCTGACCGACCGAAAACACGTCGCAGCCTGCGTATGAATCATTCATTGAAAATAAAATAAATACCTTGAAAAGGTGTGACGCAACATGTTGTAATTCAATAACTTAATTTCACTCA
>CAZVMS010000255.1:0-16647 GCA_964628795.1 uncultured Haloferula sp.
GAGAGTTTCTTTTCGTCGATCTTGTCCTTGGCGCGGCCCACGAGCGAAGGAAACCAGAAATCAACTAACAGTACAAGTGACGGTTTTGTCACATTCAGAAATTCGTTTCAACAAGCAGCGAGCATGCCGAACACTACTGGGACCAGCGTGAAATATCGTTTTCCGAGCATTATTTTGGGAGGGGAAGCACCAAGGTTATTGCGTGTTTTCCCGTAGATATCAACCTCCAATGTCAGCATTCATGCTAACATTAGCCGATTTGATGAGTTTTAGAGCCCGTGGGATCGAGCAAAATGGCCGAAAAATAGCCGGGGCCATATTGCCTGCAGGCCCTTTAACCGCGTTCGCTCACCCACGTTTGTCCTTATCCGACTTTTCCCAATTACTTTCTCTTTTTCCTTAAGAAAGCGGGCACATCCAGATCTTCTCCTTCGAAAACACTCGGACTTGCCCCTTCGAATCGGCCGCGCGGCCCACCTTCGAAGCTCAGTTCCCCTTGAGGATGACCTGCTTTCTTTGTGGGCTTATTGTCAGGAAGCTCCTCCAATTCATCAAACGCGGAATCAAAGATCTCGTCCTCACCAGACTTGGGCGCAGCAAACTTGCGCTTTGCGACCTCTGCCTTGTTGAATCTTGGAATGTGCGAGGCTTGAGACTTCGAATGACTTTCATATTCAGCAAACGGGGACTCATCATCATCGGGTTCCTCTAACTTTGCAACAAACGCCTCCTCCTTAGGCTCCTCGTCGGGTGCTGGCTCGTCCTCCGACTCTGGCTCGGCAAAAAATCCAGGCTCTTCGTCCTCGATAACCTCCTCCTTCTCTTCAATCGTCTCCGACGCCTCTTCAGCATCATTCTTTTCCGAAGCTTGAATCCACGAGTCATCGTCCACATCAGCAGCGGAAAGCGAAATCATGGCAGGTTCCGGCTCCGGCGCTGGTTCCTCGACAACCTTCAGCACTTCAGGCTCAGGTTCTGGTTCGGGCTCAGGTTCCTCCTCAGCATCAAATCCAACACTTGGCTCCAAGGTGGAAACACTGGCGATCGCTGCACCCGCTTCACCTCTCGGCTGAACCTGACGAAGCCGCTCTTCCGGCAACGAACTCACGAGCGTAACGCTCAATTGGTCATTCATCGTCGGGTCGATCGCCGCACCAAACAACACGTGCGCCTTCTTCGGCACAAACTTGCTCAGGCTTTCCATCAGCAACTCGATCTCAAACAAAGTCAGATCTTCACCACCGCATAGGTGCACCAGCACCGTCTCGGCATCTTCCAAAAGCGCACCCTCATCAAGCAGCGGACTCGAGAGCGCATTGCGCAATGCCTTCTGAGCACGGTCCTTGCCGCGCGCGATGCCCGAACCAAACAAGCAGCGCGAACGAGTCGTCCGCAGCGCGCTCATTAGATCATCCAGACCGATGTTGATCAGCCCCGGACGCACCACCAGGCGGATCACCGCCTTGATGCTTTCTGAAATCATCCGGTCCGCCGCCGCGAAAGCCTCATGAATCCCCTGCTTCGCCAGCACCAACTCACCCATGCGGCTGTTGTCAAAAGTCACCAAGGCATTCGAAAGCACCGCCAACTCGTTGAGAGCCGTTTCCGCCTGCTCACGGCGTCGACGTCCTTCGAAAACGAACGGCATCGTCGCAAACATCACCACGAAAGCCCCTTCCTCACGAGCCACCCGCGCGACAATCGGAGCAGCGCCCGAGCCGGTTCCACCCCCGAGTCCCACGCAGATGAAGACGATCTTACGGCCCTTGAGTGCTGCACGAAGTTCATCCTCCGCTTCAAGCACCGCCTGGTTTCCCAAATCCGGGTCACCACCCGTGCCGAGCCCCTTTGTGAGATTGCGGCCAAGCTGGATGCGTTCGCCGGCGACGGAGCCGGAAAGCGTGCGAATATCGGTATTGAGTGCCAGCAGTTCAGCGCCGTCAAGGCCATCGAGGGCCACTCGATCAAGCATGTTCGCACCGGCACCGCCGAGGCCCACGATCTTCACGGAAGAAGTGGGAATGGTATTTTGTGGGTCTTGTGGGAATTCAATCATAATAATGTTCGGTCAGCGGGAAAACGGCCACAGTCGACCAAGCATCCCACGCTTCGGTGCGCGCTCGCTTTCGACGATCTGGGCATAACGAATCAGCCCGAGGGCTGTGGTAAACTGGGGGTCCTTGAAACTTGCTTGCACGCCGCTCAACTCAGGCGGCTCGGGCCGATAGATGTCGCGGCCAAAAACTTCGTGCGCCAACTCGCCAAAGCCGCGCATCAAACTCGTTCCTCCAGCGAGAAACACGCCGGTTCCCACGTGTTCCATCGCCCCACTTGGAAGACGCGCAAGCAGCAGCCGCATGGTCTCTTCAAGTCGCTGACGAATGATGTCGTTCAGCAACTGCCGCTTCACCTCCGCATCGGAAAATCCTTTCTCATCCACCACCTTCGCCGTGCCCACCGAACGCGCCGGATCGCCGGACGCATCACCTTCCCGCACCTTGAGAATCTCCGCCTTGGAAAACGGCAGACCCGTGACGAGGTGGATGTCATTCGTGATGTGATCCCCACCGACTGGAATGCAGCCACTCGCTTCAATCACCCCATCGAGGTAGAGCGCGTAATCGGTCGTGCCACCACCGATATCGATGACCAGCGCCCCCCGGTCACGAGCCTCACGATCGAGCGCCACCTGCGCCGTCGCGATCGGTGAAAAGACCAGATCGTCCACATCCAGCGGCATCTCACGCACGCATTTGATCTGGTTCTCAATCCGCGAACGAATCCCGTGAACCACATGAAAATCGGAATCGACCGTCTTTCCCGAGAGCCCAACCGGACTGCTCGCATGCTCATAGCCATCCACCCCAAAGCGGCGAATGATATGGTGCAAATAAACGTGATCCTGAGGAATCGCCACCGAACGCGCGATCTCCTTTGCCTCGTTCACATGCTCCTGCTCGATCGTATTTTCGCCATCCGGCAAACGAAAACTCCCGCGATTGTTGATGCCTTGAATGTGCGCTCCCGTGACCGCCAGAAATACCGAGCCGACTTCCACGTCGCTCGCATCCTCCGCCTTGACGAGCGCATCCTTCACGCAGGCACGGACTTGGGGAAAATCATAGATCTCGCCCTTGCGCACACCCACCGATTTACTCTGCCCAACTCCAAGAATTTTGACGGAGCCATCCGACTTCACTTCACCGACAACCATGCAAATCTTGCTGGTTCCGATTTCGAGTCCGACGTGGATTTTGGTGCGGGCCATGGTGGTAGTTACCTTGAGAAAAATGAGGGATTAACGGTCAAGCAAACGGTTCAAGTCAGGATTAATCGCAGGACGAACTTTGACTGGAGTCGATTCGTCATGAATCTGCACCTCGGGAATCCGTGCCTCCGGGGCAGGTTCAACGAGAATGGCCTTGGGTGGTGGTTCCTCTGCATAGGTGACGGGAAGGTTGCGGGTGCCGATCAGCGTGATCGTCGCGATGCGCGCACCCTTTTCATTCGCATGCTGCACGGCGGCAAGCAAATCACCCATCTGGCGCTCTAAATCATCATGGCCAAAGGTCACTAAGGTGCCCTCACGGGTCGTCATCCGGCTCGCCCACGACTTGTGCTGCCAGATCGTATCGATCCACTCCGTCGCATCTGGCGTGTAGGAACTCGCGGCAGCATAGAGCCGCATCCCTCTGACGAAATCCGGATGATTCACTTCCGTTCCCGCCTTGAGCGGAGTCCCGCCCTCACGCAGCTCAATCACCGGCAGTGCCTTGGCCTCCTCATAACGTCCCCGAGGACATGGAAACGCGATGTTGGATCGATCCACTACTAAGCCGGTCGTGAGATCACGGGGCATCACCCCTTGAGACTTTTCCGCCACCCAAAGCATCGGCTCGCGGACCGTCACATCCACGATCAGGGTTCCGGGATACTGACGCTTCACCTCTGCAGCCGAAACTTCAGGTAAGGCTCGGAGACTCTTCTCAATCTGCCCCGTGTCGCAGTCGAACAGGCTTCCCTCCGGATCGATCCCGGCGACATTCAAAAGTCGCACCAAATCGACCGCTGGATTCTCCGAAAGCTCGATCCGCTGAATCTTGAATTCGGGATTTTTCAGCAAGCCCTTCTCAACTGCAAGCCACAGCCCCCAGCACAGCGCAGCCAGCACGGCCATCCAAAGCACGAACTTAAAGAGCAGCGCGAAGGCATGTCGCACATCGAACCAAAAGATCCTCGGCGACATCACATTCGCCTTCAGGATCTTCACCTGCTGCCGGTTCTTCACCTTGGAGGTCTTCCGTTTAAACATGGCTGGCAGGAGTTGGATTTGTGAAACGCCAAGACGCCAAGCGCGCCAAGTTAAAAAAGGAAAGAATAGAGGGAATGCTCGACGCCTGATCACGGCTCCATTCTAAAAAATTCTTCAGCCCCAAGGGGGCGTGCCATACCAGCCTAGGGCAAGGCCCTAGGTCCCCAGCCCCATAGGAACCGAAGCCCTGAAGGGGCGATCCATGCACGCAGGGTTTTGTCATTCCTTCGGTCATCTCTTTCCCAATCCCAAACTCAATTCAGAAATCTTGATACACAGCGCCGTAAAATCCATGCCGCTCGCCGCCGCGCTCTTTGGCAACAAGCTGGTCTCCGTCATTCCCGGAATCGTGTTCGCCTCTAAAACAAAGGGTCTTCCCTCGTCATCCAGCAACACATCGACCCGCGAGTAAATCTCCACACCCAGCGAACGATGGGCTGCCAGCGCCGCCTCCTGCACCACCTTGACCTCCTCATCCTCGAGCGCAGCTGGACAAAAATACTGACTCCCCACTGATCCACTTAGCCAAGGGTACTTGCTCGCCATGTCATAAACTCCATCCGGTGGCACGATCTCCACAATCGGCATCGCCGCATCATCCACCACCGCCACGGTCAGCTCGCGGCCTTTGACAAACTGCTCGACCAAAATCTCATCTCCATACTTCGCCGCATCCGCCATCGCTGCCTCCGCCGCCGACAGATCTTTGACGATGTGCACGCCGACGCTCGACCCCTGGCACGGAGCTTTCACCACGTAAGGCAAAGCCATCTCCGGCATCTTCACGCCGCCGGAAACATCGATGATCTCCGATGCCGGTGTCGGCACCTTCGCCTCCAAAAACTTCGCCTTCGCTTGGCTTTTATCAAAAGCCACCGCGCTGCTCTTCGAACCAGCACCCGTATAGGGAATACCACGTTCTTCAAGAATCGCCTGCAACTGCCCGTCTTCACCAAAAGTCCCGTGAATCACATTAAAGGCCAGCCCCGTGCCTTCCGGCAAAACAAAGTCCGCGTCCTTCACATCCACAGCTTCCGCATCCAGCCCCGCATCGACCAGCGCTCTGAGCACGGCTTTACCAGACGCCAGCGAAATTTCCCGCTCCGAGCCGGGGCCACCCATCAAAACCGCAATTTTCAGGTTGTCTGGCAACGTAGCTGCCCCGGCCCGGGGCAGGCCGTGACTGCCCCGGCCCGGGGCAGTATGTCCAGAAGCATTTACCTCACTCATCGTTAGAAAGTATACTCGTCTTCCCCGAGGATTTTCACCTCGGTCTCCAGTTCAATGTTTCGCTCGCTACGCGCCTTCGACTTGATCCGCTCGATCAATCTCAACACGTCGCCCGCCACCGCGCCACCGCGATTGACGATGAAATTTCCATGCACCTCGGAGACAGCCGCCTGACCGTCTTCGCTGCCCTTCATGCCAAGCTGATCGACCAGCATCCCAGCCGGCGTCTCACCTGGGTTCTTGAAAACACAACCCGCACTCGCTGCAATCGGCTGGCTCGTCCGGCGCTTCGCCCGCGACTCATCCCAGCGCGATTTGATATTCTCCGCCGTGTCCTTTTCCCCTTTGAAAACCGCCTGCAGCGCGAAGTTCCGTCGCAGCTCCTGCACGTCGCGATACTCGGCCGTGATCTCATCTCGACTCCGCGTCCGGATCTTACCATCCTCATCGAGGAAAGTGACATTCACCACCTGATCGAAGGTCTCTATCCCCATCGCGCCCGCATTCATGCGCAGCGCGCCACCGACATTTCCGGGAATCCCTTCCATCCACTCGAAGCCGCCGATCTCAGCTGCCTGAGCGACACTTGCCACCTTCTTCAAACGCACGCCCGCACCGGCGACCACGTGGCCGTCGTCGTTGACATAGCATTCGCCAAATTCGCCCCCGCTCGGATGAATCACCGCACCGCGAATGCCGCCATCGCGCACCAGCAAGTTCGACCCCCGACCGACCACCCGCACCGCGATCCCGCGCTCGCGACAGTAATCCGCCGCTTCCGCAAAAGCCTTGAACGTGTGGGGCTCAATCCAGAACTGCGCTGGCCCCCCCACCAGCATCGTCGTGTGACGCCGCATCGGTTCGTAGAGTTTCACCGAAATCTCATCGCTCGATTGTGAGCCCACGATTTCCTCCAGCACCTTCTGATCCCGCGCAATCCGCGTTCCCGGTTCGTGAATGTTTCCCGCTCCCAAAGTAATCAGCAAATCCCCCTCATCGAGCGCGTTGCCGACCTTGTGGTGCGCCGTGGAAATATCAGGAACGGAAGTCACCATGGTGCCGCCATGCTCTTTCACCGCATCGACAATCGTCTGTCCACTGATCCCCGGAATCGGTTGCTCACTCGCCGGATAAACACCCGTCACAAAGACCTCGTCCGCCTCCGCCAGCACCCGACCAAAGTCATCAGCCAACGCCTGCGTCCGCGTATAGCGATGCGGTTGAAAAAGCACGACCACGCGCTCCGACTTCAACTGTCGTGCCGTCTGAATCGTCGCCGCGATCTCCGTCGGATGATGACCGTAGTCATCGACGATCCGCAGCTTCTTCGAAAGATACTTCGTTTCAAAACGACGCCGCGCTCCGGCAAAAGTATTCAGCGCCCGAGAAACCAGCGCGAAGTCCGCGCCAAGCCGGTCACAAGTCGCGATCGCTGCCAGCGCATTCAGCACATTGTGGCGACCGGGAATCCCCAGCTCCACCTCTCCCAGTCGCTCCCCACCACGAAATACGGCAAACGCCGTAGCTCCGCGAAGCTCGCGAATTTCCGACGCCGTGTAGTCGGCATTCGACCAGCCATAGCTGACCGATCCCTCATGCTCCGCACAAACCGAGCGAGCCCCTTCATCCTCACCGCAATAAACCACCGGCCCACTTGTCTGTGAAAGCAGCGTGCGAAAGACCTCCTTGATCTCATCCAAGTTCCGGTAGTGATCGAGGTGCTCGGCTTCGATGTTGAGCACGATCGAGCAAGCCGTCTTGTAAAGCGCCAGCGTGCCGTCGCTTTCATCACCCTCCGCCACCATCCACTCGCCATCTTCAGACCAGCGCGCGTTTTGCCCCAGCACCGGAATTTCCGCACCGACGTAGTGGCTCGGATGAAATCCTGCTTCCCTCAGCGCATGGGCGACCATCGATGAAGTCGTCGTCTTCCCGTGCGTCCCGGAAACAATGATCCCCTTCTTCGTGTGAAGAATCGCCGCGAGACACTCCGCCCGGCGTAGCAACTTGATCCCTTGCTCACGGGCCGAACTCAGTGCGGCATTATCCGGGCGAATCGCCGAGGAATACACCACCGCATCCGCACCATCGACCGCATCCGCCGTGTGCGGCGAAGAGAAACGCAACCCAAGTTTTTGGAGTCGCTCGGTCTCCGCGCTCGTCACTTTATCCGAGCCGCTGACCCGATGCCCCATGCCCATCAGCAAAAGCGCCAAGCCACTCATGCCCGAACCCGCCACACCCACGAGATGAATTCGCAGGGGCTTCGAGAGGTTCGTCAGGCGTTGGGATAGTTCGTTCATTTCAAAGTTTTCAAGATCGCATCGCAAACACGCTCCGCCGCGTCCTTTACCGCAAGTTTTTCCAGAGCCGCCGTCATCGACTCACGCTTCGCAGGATCAAGCATCTCACCGACCAAGCCCGCGAGCTTGGCGGAATCCAAACCCGCTTCTTGTTCGAGAAAAGCCGCACCCGCCTCCGCAAAGACCTTCGCGTTGAAAGTCTGGTGATCGTCGGCAGCGAAAGGAAACGGCACCAGCACGGAGGGTAGTCCGAGAAACGCCAGCTCGGTCATGCTCGAAGCACCCGCGCGCGCCACCACCACATCGCTCACCGCATAGGCCGACGGCATGTCATCGCAAAACCCGAGCACCTTGTAGCCCTCACGCACACCCGCTTGATCGATCACCCGCTGCTCGTCGCCCGGTCCGGCGATGTGCAAAACCTGAAGCCCATCCGCAAAAGCCGCTTCCGCCACAATCGAGTTCAGCTTCCGCGCCCCCTGGCTTCCGCCCATCACGAGCAAGGTTGGCTTTGCCGGATCCAAGCCAAACTTCGCCGCAGCCTCCGTCCGACTCGGCAGATGCTTCAGCTCCTCGCGCACCGGCGTCCCGGTCAGCACGCACTCCGATCCCGGAAAATACTCCCGCGCCGCATCGAGCCCGATGAACACCTCGCGGCACCAGCGCGCCGTCAGACGGTTCGCCTTGCCCGGCAGCGCATTCGAATCATGCACGAATCCCGGCAAGCCCGCCTTCTTCGCCGCATACACCGGAGGCAGCGACGTGAAGCCACCCATCCCGAGCACTGCGTCCGCCCCGAAGTCCTTCAAAATCCCCCGGCACCTGCCGATCGTCCGCCACAGGTCCCACAAGAACGGCAGCATCTTCGGCGAAAGCGTCGCTGGCTTCGCCGCGGCCGGGATCGTCTCAAAGCGATACTGCGAGTATTTCCGCGAAGCCTCCTGATCGATCTTCTTCTCGGAAACGAGCAGCACCACCCTGCCGCCACGTCGCGTCCATGCCTCAGCCACGGCGAGCCCGGGGAAGAGATGCCCCCCCGTGCCTCCGCAAGCGATCACCAGCCCTGATTGCCCGCCATTTGTTTCCATGAATTGTGTCCCGATCCGCCTCGACAGCACTTTTCGCGTCAAGAACTGCCCGAAACATGCAACAAATCTTAAATATCAAGCAACACTCAAAACTCAAAACCCCCGGGTTTTTCCGGCTTTTCCCACCACGACTCCCCTCGCTTCAGTGCTTTTCCCGAGTAGACCGCCTGAGCCCCACGAAGATAATTCCGGCAACTAGAGTCAAAAAAGCAACCGTCAATATCGGAATCCAAGACTCCGCCCTCCCCCCTTCTTCGGTAGGCACATTCACCGCGACTTCGGTCTTATCCTTTTCGGATTCTTCAATAATCCGTTCGGCTTCTCCCGTTGATCGCGGACGATCTGAGGTGCTAGGAACCTCCTCAAAGGCTAACGGTTCAGCAACTGGATCAAACTTGTTGAGTTTTTCAAAAATCGCCTGTGCATTGTCTTCGGCAATAAAATAGGTCATGGTCCGAATCCCGGCGGGCTCCTTTAACTTGGGGCCGATCAGAATAGCAAAGCGGCCCTCTTCATTTGAACCCGATAATTCTTTATGGCGACTTATCGCGAAAACCCGGAGTCCCCAATACTTTCTAAGCGTGCCGTCATCTTCATCGATTTTGGGAGCATCAGGAACTAGAGCAAAAGAATTAATACCCTCCATTAGTTTTCGGTTCGGTTTCAAGGAGCCGTCATTCATCATACGCACTATATCGATTTCCCCCCATGACCTCGGAGGTGAACCTTCGGCTTGCAAATGCAGGCTAACAGCCAAATCCAATTCACGCCAAATCCTCACAGTATCTGCGTTTGCTCGCAAACTTACAAATGAGGCGATATTTATTAATACCACAAAAACAATTTTAGAGCATTTTAGCTTTCGGACCATGTTTCTGTTTTTCTAAATCGAAGAATACTTGCGGGGAAAAACGAATCATCTTCAGGAGAACCGCTGGGCGCACCGCCTGCCCTCATAAGTCCACCCTCGGAATGATCGATATCTACATGCTGAGTTCCCGGCTGATGCCCCATTTCATGCGATGCCTGGGCGATAATATAATTCTCATATCTCTCCAATATTTCATTTCTCACAGCCAAATTTCCCGTCTGTTCAACTACTCTTAATGATTGATCATACCACTCACGGCAGTTCTCGACGTAAACTGCGGAATGATCTCCAGCCGTAAAAGTGCCAGTTTGTCCATCAGTGGGTGTTTCAGGGAAGGGGTCGCCATCTTCATCAAATTCAGTTTGGTAGGCAGCCGTCAGGGGACAAATCCACAATGACGGACTACCAAATAGATCTCTCTTCGAATTGATTGATGTCGGCGAGGTGAAATTATCATGAATCTTGAATGGAACAATTTTGTTTGGATTGTATAAAGCCGCATCAACAATTTCGATGAACCCAATTTTAAAAAGCCCCTTCATTAGATCGCCAACAAGATCGATCCTTGGAAGAGGTGAGGTCAACAATCCGAAATCATCATCGTCATATAGTCGAAACTCGGAATCGACAGAAATGCTGGAATAATTTCCAGGGATAGTAACTGAAAAGGAAGCCGTGTCAGATACCGAGTGAGAATTGCCTCCGGCAATTATCATCCCATTGTCAAGATCTAGAAAATTTTCCTGATCGTCAATCCAAGGGATGCCGAAAGCGGTCTCACTTCCTGATGAGACCAATGAAACGCTTAGAATTCGAGCCGGTTCTAGGTTCCAACTAATGTCATTTCTCTTGTACCCAAACGAGTCGGCAGGAATGGCTTCCATTGAGTCGTTTTCAACCCAGAGCTTCCGCCAAACTGTAAGGGGTGGAGATGCCATTCCGTCTCCGTCGTCGTCGATCTCCGGCCCCAAATACCCTAGCCCACTTGCATTCGTGACCTGAACACTGGCAAGCCCGCTGAATCCGTGTACGGACGCTGCGACCCGGTAATTATTACCAGGCTGCATGCCAACCCTGAAATCGAAATCCGTTTGTCCTATCGGGCTAAAATTCTTTGTGCGAACAGAAACTCCCCATGAAGCTGTTGCATCATCCCAAAATTGGCCATCCTTTGGGGTCTGATAAACATCAGCAAAATTATCTCCGCCGGCTGTTCCATTAGTGTCTATGATGGGAGTGGTCGGACTGCTCGAATCGACGTCGAACACCTCCGATGTGCTATCATCAATGTCGTAAGATGCAACTGTCACCGGCATCCCGGCAAGGCCACCGCTCACGTGCAGTCTCGCTCTGGCTCTAAACTCAATATCGTTCGGGTTTCTGCGGCCCGGAAAAATTCGGTTGCCTTTAACTTGGTTTTCCCAAGGATCGACGTGGAGGCCGACGTTGTTGAAATCCGGTAGCGCTTCCCATTCCAGTCTCAAACTCACCAACGCCACCCGCTGTTGCTGGAGAGTGGTGGTGAAGCTCACGACGTTGTCATCATCGTCATCCGTCGGATTGACATCCTGAGGGTCGAGGATCGGATCTGCCTTCATGCCGGTTGTCGGAGACCTGGGATCATAGGCGTCGAAGAGTGTGGTTCCGTGGTCACCTTGAGGCTCGATGACCAGATGATAGTCAAAGTCAGGTCCTTCGGCCGAGGTTCCTCCTGATGCGGTCCGAATGCTGTCCTTGCTGTTCTGCCACTTGATCTGAAAAGTATAGGTCCGACCTTTGCGGAACGAATCTCTGGTTTTTTCAGAATACCCGCCGGCTCCACCCGATCTCAGGACGTATTTCAACATTTCCTCTCCTGTCTCACCATCGATCTCGAAACAATTCAGAACATAATCCTCGCTTTCGCTACCGCTGCGGTCACCTACTCCCAGCTTAACGCTGAACCGTTCTTCAGGGGGAACAGGATCCTTGTCGGTCGAATCGTTAGGATCTGACAAGGTGACATTCACTTCGTTAAAGTCGCTTACTCCATCCGTATCGCTATCAGTTAAATTCGGATTTGTCTGATTCCTGTATTCGTCAAGTTCATCAAGTCCATCACCATCCGAGTCAGGGTAGGTTTGGTTGCCATTTTGATCTGGGGCAGAGCGATTGTCGGTCGTCGGGTCCAGCCCGTTGTCCAATTCCCACTTGTCGGGCAATAGATCGCCATCGGTGTCTACTTTCCCGCAATTTGTTCCGACCACCTGTTCTTCGGCATCCGTGAGCCCATCGTCGTCTGAATCTTTGCCGGGTAACTGCCAGCGGTTCGGATGAGAGACGAAATCGATCTCGTTACTGTCGACCAAAGCATTCGAGTTGTCGTCGCGCCATCTGCCGCTGCTGACTTCCGTGATGTCCCAAAGCCCGTCCTGATCCCGGTCTCGCCGCTGAATCGAAAGTATTTCCGCCGCTGAAAGCGTCCTGCGGTGGGTCATAACGCTATCGATTCGACCCTTGAGCTCGGATTGCGGCACTGCGCTTGTTCCGCCATTTGGAAGCCTTTTCGTCCCACCA
The DNA here is from genome assembly GCA_964628795.1 of uncultured Haloferula sp. Classification (GTDB taxonomy): domain Bacteria; phylum Verrucomicrobiota; class Verrucomicrobiia; order Verrucomicrobiales; family Akkermansiaceae; genus Haloferula. Next base: position 12,361 of record CAZVMS010000255.1, read on the forward strand.
AGGTAGAGCCACGCTCCGGTCGTATTGGCATTCGAGGGAATCTGAATATTCGAGGAGGTCGGGGTGCCTATTGCGACACCATCAAAATACATCTTTATCGGTCCCGAGCCGATCGTAAGGGAAAGGTGGTGCCAATAACCGTCGTCCAGCTTTTTAGGTGATTCCCATGCGCCTGGAGCTATGAGGTTTGTGGGTAGCGTCGATGACCCCGGTGCGAAAGAATGTAGAAGGAACCGTGTACCCTGGTTGTCTGGAGTGCGGATTGCACGCCATTCGAGATTCGGATTGTTTCCGCCGATGTTTCCGTAGGCGACCAAGGTCAATACCGCTGGGGTTTCCAAGGACCCTTCATTGACCTTTATCCAATAATTGACACTCCAAGCCTGTGTATCGCGCAGATTCGGCCAAGTCCCGAACACGTTGAGTTCTGCGCGGGTCGGAATTGTTGCTCCGAGGTTTCTCAATCCATCGCCCGCCATGCATCCCCCAATTCGCTGGCCGAACGAAGCACCAAGCTGATGATTCGGTGAAACCCTGCTGGGAAACATCAGGGGCAGCGATCCGGTTCCATTCTGCTGGAAATCCCACCAACCAACGATATTGGCCATGATCGATGCGGACATCCCAAGTCCATCGGGATCGGCCTCGGTAGCGCTTTGGTGAGGAAGCGGGTCAACATCGTCACGGAACCCGTCGTAATCCGAGTCCGGCCGATCGGGAAAGGTGCCTAATTGTAACTCTTCCCAAGTTGTTAAAGTATCACCATCGGGATCTTCGTCCTCGATCTTCACGCGGAAGAAAAGACTCTCAGGCACACCGCCCTCCTCGTACTCGCAATCCGTTATAAAAACGATTTCCTGACCGCTTCCCGGCATGAGTTCACCATAGTCACCCCAAGTGATGAGCTCCGTCGAAAAGCGGACTCGATAGTTTTTGCCAACGATCGATGGCCAAGTGATGACGAAACACCCTGCCGCTGCCGGGTTCTGAACAATCACCGGCCTGACTAATCCGTCCGGAACTGCAGCAGAGAAAGGATCGGTGCCCGCCACCGATTCATCGAAATTGCTCCAGCCGTCCTGATCTGGATCGGCGGACGCGGCGTGGTTCGGATTGCTCGCTTGGAACTCGCTCCCGTTGTTGAAGTGACGTTCCCAAACGTCACTCATGGTGTTGTTGTTCGCCGTATCCTGGATCGCGAGGGCAGTTCCCGAAGAATGAGCTAACAGACACAAAACGAGCGATTGGTGAAATAGCCGTCTCATCGGATGTCGGCGGGTTTTGGATTAGTTCCAGCACGGCCCGCGGCATCGGCACGCCAGTAGCGAAGCACGAGATTCTTCTTCTCTGGAGGGTTCTCCTGCCGCTCAAGGGCTCTAACTTTGGCCGCTGCCATCCTTTGTTCGTATGCTGTCCTCATCCGCTCCTTGTCCCTGTCGTAGAGTCTCATCAGCGCCTTGATCAGACTGAGTTGCTCTTCAGTTGGCTTGCCCTCAATGATTCTGAACGACGCAGGTACGCCATCGATAAACTCAGGAATTTCCGGGACCGGAATCGTGTATGAACCCCAAGCTTTCGCGAGCTTAGGCCATTCCAGATCGAAGTGAGACACCATCATCATCAGCGAGTAGCGGGTATCTTCCGCCTCAAACTCGCCAAACCCCGTCATATGAAGCAGATTCGCATCGGTCCAAAATTGAATCGGAGCGGCACCCTGAGCCGACCAGTAGCGGACGAGTGACCGGGCCTTGTCCGGGGTCTTGCTGGAAAAATAGGTCGTCGCCCCGATGAATACCGTTTGATGGTGTTTTCGAGCCTCAATGAACTCGCGAAGTTTCGGATTATTCGGATCGGAAACGGATTTAGTTTCGGGAATGGCAGGGAGTTCGATCGGCGCAATCTTTTGGATCGTCACCACTCGTTCGCCCAGATCTATGACTTTCGTTGTGCGGATGTCCTCAGGCTGCACATAAATGCGTGGCTGGGGCTTCGATGGCGGCCGCGGGGCTCCATCGGGAATCCTATCGATCACGCGCACATCAAAAGGGGTCAGAACCTCTCCGCCCTCAGAAAAAACCTCTTCTGCAAATAGGGCAGACGATACCAACGCCACAAAACCCCCAAACAAAGCGGCTCCAATAATCCAATTCCCACTTCGGTATGACTTGTTTGGCATTGGCGCATAATTATTCCGCCAAATGTCTTGCGTCAAGGTAATACAGCGCTATCACTCCTCGACTCCATCCTCACTTGTATTTGAGCGATATCGCCAAGTGTTTTGCCGCCCTTTTGACTTCCACGACGGAAGCTCATCGGGCAGGAGACGATCAGCCCGCACGCGGAAAGCCCGAGCAAGCAGCGCAAGCTCAAGATCGGTGACATTTCGAATCTGCATTTCGATTTGAGCATAGGTCGCCCGAGAAAAATCCAATCCTTCGATATTACAATGTGCCGTGGCCTCATCTTGGGTCCATCCCAGATGATTTCGGAGGGAACGGAGAACCGGCCCGATAATATTTCTCTTCGGGCGCTCCCCCATGGAGCGCTAAAGCTATTCAAATCATCGCCAACTATTGTTATACTTGGCTATCAAATTTCATACCCTCCTTACTCTTTCATTTGCCGACGAAGCTTCTCCTCACCCTCCGGCCCGGTGTGAATCACCGCCCGGCGACCCGACCCAGCCGCCTCCGCAAAAAGCACGAACTCGAAGTGCTTGCCGCCGCTTTTGAAATGATAATTCACCAGGTCGCCGGCGCTCAGCGTCGGGTGACCGCCGCGCTTGGTCAGCGACATATCGATCCCCACCCGTCCATTGATTCCGCGCCAAATCACCTCGGTACAGACCTGCTTCGAGGCATCGCCAAAGTGAGAAAGGAAGTCGTTGGCATCGCCGTGATACGAGAAAACTTCCTCCAAGAATTCAATCCGATCCCTCCTGCTCAACTTCGGTCTCAACACCGCCATCCGGTTCACGTGAGTGTCCATCAGGAAGCCGAGATTATTGAAAATCACCCCCTCCGCCACCGCCTCGAGCACGATACAGATCGATCATTGAAGTGACCCTCGCGGGCCAAGACACCCAGATCGAACCGCAAATCAACTCCTTACCCGCGCTTCGCCATCTGCTTGCGGAACAGCGGCACCAGCTCCTCGTCCATCCACGCAAAGGCCGCATCGATACCCTCCTTCTTGTAGATCGCGCCGATCTTCGCCTCAACCCGCGTCGGGTTCCCAAAGGCACTCAGGAAATCGTTCGAAGTCAGACGGGTGAACCACTCACCGTCCATCGTGCCGCGCTCGCGAAGCACCCAGTTCCTGGCAAAAAGCGCCAGCACCGCATCCCCGATCCAAGCGCTCTCGCGCTCCGCCCGTATCTCGTCCTTCGTCATCGCGGCGGAAACTTGCCCTCAAGGAGGCGGCAACGCCAGTTTTTCCACACCTAACCCAACTTGGCGGACTGGGGAGCAAAAACAGCTATTTTCGATGATGTTAGACGCTGAAACCCTTGATTTTCCAAGGGGCATTGCTGAAAAACGCCTGTAGCTCGACTGATACGAGGCCGCTCGTCACGCGAGCACCAATCGATCATCACTCTCCAGCTTGTTCGAAAGAGCCTCCCAGCCACCAGGCCTTTGGAGATTGAAGACCTGCAGATACAAGGTGACCAGCTTCGGATCAAAGTCGCCAACAAGCTGATCGACCGCCTGGTCGAGCGTCGCCGCACCCATCGTTTCCGGAAGATCGCCCGTCACCGAGCCCTTGCCGTCATGCTCAATTTCCATGATGTCACAAAATTTCGCCAGCATTTCCTGATTTCCGGCCATCAGCCAAACCTGAACCAGATGTTCACCAACCGTATCGGACTGCTTTGATTTGAGCGTCTTGAGAACCCAGGCATACTGATCAGCAAGTGGCTTCTTCTGAATGAACGCCAAGCGAAGCTTCCTCGATTGGGCAAGCGATGAAATCGCAGAGCGGTAGACACTCCTGTCGTTCTCCCGGAACCAGTTGAGCATCTGGGTAACAAGGGCAGGATCGATGGCGTTGTAGATTTCGTGAGCTTTCACAGGCTGTTTTGAAGTTGCGAGAATCCAAGCGGACCCGGTGACAAAGCCAAGCCTTCATGTGATCTCTTAATCATAAATCACACTACACGACAAAATTTAAGATCGCTTAACAAATGGCAGCTTGGGGTGTAACCTGTTGGTTGTGAAAACAAAAGAAAACAACTCCCAAGCTGCCGGACACACTCTGCACGCACTTCGCGAACTTTTCAAACCCCAT
>CAZVMS010000256.1:0-2652 GCA_964628795.1 uncultured Haloferula sp.
TCACACCTTTTCAAGGTATTTATTTTATTTTCAATGAATGATTCATACGCAGGCTGCGACGTGTTTTCGGCCGGTCAGCGGCTTTTCGAATAGGGTCTGTCTAGTGCGTCGGAGCCTGGGGCGTTGGAGATTGGAGGTCCAAACGTCGCCTTCACGAATTATGAGCAGATGTTCTATGCTCGACCGGGTGGAAAGAAGTCCGCGAAGACCATGAGCTTCGGCTTTTCGCTTGGAGAGAGAACGACCCCGGATCAAGTCAATTTGGACTATAGACTTACCAACAAGGAGCTTCGGTTGGAGAAGCAGGTGAGCTATATCGATCTACTGAAGGAAAAAGTATTTCTAACTCAACGTCCGGGGGCACTAAGTGAAGATGAAGTTGCGAAGTTGCCCGAGGAAGTCCGGCAGCTCGGAGATAGATTGTCGAAGAATCCGAATCGAGCGTTCGAATTTAGAAACGTTTTATCTAGAGGGTTTCTTGACCTAACGTTGGCTGAAAAATCAGCTGATAATTTGGGGATAAATGCGATGAGTGTTTCGGTTCAACGGTATCTTCGTCAGGCTTTGGTCAATTTGATCCACATTCCAGGGCTACGGGGAAATCCGCAGAGAGACTATTTGCTGAGGAATACCAAGGGCCCACGATTCGACGGGCTTTTTCAAGACTATGTCGCGGGTATCGTGGCTGGTTGGAAAAAAGATGATGAGATTGCGGCGCTTGGAGAATCACTGAGGAAATTGGGACTGACATGGAAGGTTGAAGCCCGAGCCCTTGATGCGACTCGTGTGGAGATCATGGTCGGTCGGCTTAAGGGGCCCCGGCAAGGTGGGGCCAAGGATGTGGTCAATATTGCAGATGTTGGATTCGGGGTCTCTCAGATCCTTCCTGCATTGGTTGCTCTTCAAGTTGCGAAGAAGGGGCAGATGGTGCACCTCGAACAACCTGAGATTCATCTCCACCCTCGTGCCCAACGTGGCTTGGCTGAAATTTTAGCGGATGGAGCGAAGAAGGGGGTGAGGATGGTTGTTGAAACTCACAGCTCCATCTTGCTGTTAGGGATTCAGACGCTGATCGCCGAAGGGAAGCTCGATCCCAATTTGGTGAAGCTGCACTGGTTCAGTAGGAACGAAGAAACCGGAGCGACCCAAGTGGACTCAGCAGATCTCGATGAAAACGGGGCGTTTGGATCTGATTGGCCGATGGATTTCGATGACACCTACCTTGCCTCAGAACGAGACTACTTGAACGCCGTGGAGCAACGCAACTTTGGCTGATATGGACCTAGTCATTGATGCAGATGTGATGCGCTCGGCGAGCGAGAAGGAGCACCCGATTTCAAGCAACTCACGAGAGGTGTTGGAGTTGGTCCGGGATCGAGGACATCGGGTGGTCCATAGCCAGAGGATTTTTGAGGAGCATAAGAAGCACGAGAGTCGGTATTCCTCTACGTGGAGGGTTTCGATGATTGCCACAGGCGGCAGTGGATCTCCTGTAGGGACGAAGAGGATAAACGACTCCGTGAATGTATCCGAACGGGTCACGGTGAGTCCGAAAGTAGGGTGGAGGCGGCACTCAAGGACGCCCATCTTCTTGAAGTGGCAATCGTCTGTGACAAAAGGATCATTTCACGTGATGCGCGTGCCTTGGGGCTTTTTCGTGAACTGTGTCCTACGCTAGGGAAATATCGTGAGGTTCTTTGGGCCGATTTGACGGGGAAAGCAGATGAAACTCGAGAGTGGATTAAATGTGGTTTACCTGAGGAAGCGGGAATGCGTCTTTGTTGATGGGCCGCCGGAGCTGAAGATGGATTGGGTATGATCGCGCATTCATTATGGGAACAGGGCCGGGACTTAGCGTCTGGAAAGATCGTTTCAATGACGCCATTCAAATCGCTGGGAGAGGCCGGAACCCTTGGAAGTATCCCGCTTGGGATTGGCCCACTTGGTGCTGCTGGCATGACCTTGTCTGCAGTAGCTCAATTCGGCATCTATTGTGAGATGAGGAGAATGAATCTCCTGAAGGAGGCTGAGTTTGAGGAGCGGCGTCATGGATGGATTGACGACATTTCGAGGCAATGGCTTGAGGAACATGCCATCGGAACAGGGATTGTTAGGGATGTGACTGAAGCGGTTTCGACTGAGTGTTTAAAAATGTGGAGGAAAGTCTGCGAAAACGAAAAAACCGACGTGCCACAGTCAGTTCTCCTGAGAATTTCGAGGATGGCGGACTTCCTCGATAGGAACTATGAACTCATCGCCACTGCAACAAATGGAGTGGTGAAAATCTCGAAGTCGCCTAGGAGCTGGAAGTTGCCGACTGATGGAGAATCAAAGTCCATTGCCGAGGCTATGCTTAAAGCCCAGGCCGAGGAGAATCAAAAAGTCAGAGGAACGTGGTGGGCAGGGCTTCTGAAGTTGCTCGGAGGATTCCCGCTTCTACTTATTCCTGGGGCTGGGCCTTTTGCGGCTGGGGGAGCGTGGGGAGTTGGATTAGTTGATACCGTTACGTTCGAATGGCGCGGTTTTAAGCCGGATCTCGGGATAAAAGAGTCGCCGGAAATCCGCAGGTTTTGTTAGATCCTGTGTGACCAAAAACCAACCGTTCTTGAGCGGATTTCCGACGCAGATTTGTGGCAGCATGCGCCGGCGCCT
>CAZVMS010000257.1:0-31778 GCA_964628795.1 uncultured Haloferula sp.
CATTCGCTTCCACACTTCGCTGCCTCTCAGCTGGCAGGCCGATTCCAAAGCCATTCGCTACCGAGTCTATCTTGGCACCGATGCCGCAGCGGTCGCTGCTGCGGGTCCGGATTCTCCTCTGCTCCTCGGTGAGCCGGAAGGGTCCAGCCTCGAGCTCACGACTCCTCTCGATTTCGACCAGCAGTATTTCTGGCGTATCGATGTCATCGGGCTGACCTCCACGCGCACGGGTGGGATTCACTCGTTCCGCACTGCGTCTTTCAACGCCTCACCGCTCGTATTCCAAGCCAAGGGTGTTGCCGGGGTTCCTTTGGAAGAACAGAGCATCTCTCTCGAGTCTCCCGAGCCGACTTCCTGGACCGCCAGCAGCGAAACTCCATGGATTGAACTCATCGATACGGCGGGCGAAACTCCCGCGAGTTTGCGCTTCAAGATCGACACCTCAAGTCTGAGCAGCGGTCTCCACGAAGGCTCGATCACCTTGAGCAGCGGCAGCGGCACCTGGACCTATCCGGTGAGTGTGGAACTTGATGCCGTAAGCATTAGCATCGCGAGGATCGACCCTGAGTCGGATTTGATGTATGCGATTTCCCAAGTTGGATTGGACCGGAATGGAGATGATCCGATCCCGGCCAACCTGATCGTCTATGATGCTTCCAGTGGTCTCCCACTTCGCTCAGTCCCGGTCGGCACCTCGGTCCGCGATCTTCAGATCGATCCGCAAGGCAATCGCCTCTATCTCACCAACTGGAAAAGCGGGATCCTCAGGGTTCTTGACCTTGAGACATTGGAGACCCTTCACACCTATTCCTTCGCGCCTTACTCATCGAGTTTGAAAGGCGTAGGGGATGCCTTTTCCCTCGCGATTGGTAACGATGGAAGGATCGTTATGGGAGAGGCGTACACGCCCACTCAACTGCGACTTGTCGATGGGGAAACCGGGAACATTCTCGATACTTGGTCCCCGGTCCCCTTGGCGCTGGGAGCCGGTTCCCATGCCTTCCTTCCAGGCGGTCGTTTCCTGATCCATTACAGCCCCTCGAACGGCAGCCTCATGAAGCTGGATACCCTCGGGGACCGCTTCGTTCAGGTCGCTGAAATTTTTCTCACGAGTGGTGGCGGCCTCCCTGTCATCATCTCGGCCGATGGTAATCGCATCTATGCTGGTCAGGGTGTCTTCGATACCGACCTGAACTTGGTCGAAACAAAGGGGACCTCCTTCGTTCAGCTCACCTCCGATGAAGCCATCGGCTTCAACCAGGCTTCCGTGTGGAATACTGGGAGCGATCGCCTGATCCGGAGCAACCCCAGCAACACGACTGCGGTGGTGCTCGCCGAAAAGCATGGGAAAGTCTTTTTCTTCACCGGACCAGCTCAGCCTCAAGCATTCGACCTCGAGGAAATCCTCAGCCTCAAGCCGGAGGGAACTCTCGTCCCTGGGATTGCTGATGCTTCCACGGTCATCGGGGCCGATCCTGATCTCAGTTGGGGGCTGGACCCGGCAGCTTATTCCTACGCCATCTATTTGGGCACTTCCGAGACAGCCGTGGCCTCCGCTGGGCCCGATTCTCCGGAATTCCTCGGAGTCACCTCAGCGGGCAGCTTCTCTCTGCCTTCCGAGCTGACCCTTGGATCCTCCTACTTCTGGCGCATCGATACGTCGGGTTATGGAGGAGTGAGCCGGAAAGGGACGGTCTGGTCCTTCAAGGTGGCACAACTCGACTTCGAACCCCGAAGCCTGCAGCTCGCCAACCCCGACGGAGTTCCTTATCCGGAGCAGTCGCTCGTCATCCAATCCGACGCTCCCACTTTATGGTCTGCGACAAGCAATGTCGCTTGGCTGACCCTCGTCAACGGGTCTGGCACCGCTCCCGATACCCTCCGGTTTAATGTCGATCAAACCTCACTCACCAGCGGAGCCCACCACGAAGCAGTGATTACCGTCACCACCGGCGGTGAGTCCCTCGAGATTCCGGTTTCCTTCTACAAGGGCTACATCCAGGCCTTGGATCTGGTCGCAGACCGCGAACGACCGCTCCTCTATGTGGGCTCCGGAAGCACCCACGGCGCTCAACGCGATCGTCCGGCCTTCTTCATCGTCATTGATGCCGAAACCGAGGCTCCGATCAGAGCCATTCCGATGGGAACCGGTGGAAATACGACCGTCACCGTCCACTACCCCGACAACCGGATCTACGTCGGCAACTTCGTATCAGGAAAGACCTCGATCCTCGACCGCGACAGCTTCGAGCAAGTGGGAGAGCTTCCTTTCCTATCAGGAGCGACCGCGCCAGGTAGTGAGGGTCGAGCCGCGATCGTTTCCTCGGGCCTGAATAAAATCCATCTCATTGATTCCTTCACTGGAGATGATGTTGCCGTTTCCGACTTCGACGGACGGCCACTCTACTGGGACCTCCAGTCGGGCTACGGAAGCTTTGATCCGGGCGGAGAAAGCTACTATTTCGGAGAAGCTTCGAGCGGTGATTTCTTCAAGTTTGACACCAGTGGAGATCAAATGACGGCCGTTTCCGTGGCGCGTGGCACCGATGACAGTTCCAGCGGAACGAGCGTAGTGAGGGATTTAGACGGTTCTCACTATTATTGGGGTGGTAGAGTTTTTGATGCTGATCTCAATCCGATCTGGAATTTCGGGAGTCTAGTCCAGAGCACTTGGGGAATCTCTGCTAAAGACCTTGATGAATACGGCAGTCGCATTTTCACCCAGGACGGCCTCGGCGTGATCCGCGTGTTCGACTTCGAGAAACGGAAGTTCCTCTTCCAGCTTCAGCAAGCGAGAAACTACGATATCGCCTACAGCATCCCCACCGGTAAGCTCTTCGATACACAGACTCTCAGCGGAGTGGTCTTCCAATCGGTGGTGGAACCATTGATCGCCCCTCCAGGAATCGTCTGGGCCAGCGGAGGCTCCGCACCGTGGGTCCCCGCTCCGGAGGAGGGACCGGGAGTCATGGTCAGCAGTCCCACGGAGGTCTACAATCTCGGCAGCCGCTGCACCGCGCATATCCCCAGCGCCGCAACCCTGCGCTTCCAGTGGAAAACTGAGACGCCGACTGGCACGAGCGGAACTTTAAGGTTGATGCTAGACGGTCAAGCGGTCGAGTACACGGGAGGCACCAGCGACTGGAAGGATGTCAGCATCGAGGTCCCGGCTGGTGGCCACTACGTCACTTGGTTCTGCGATACCCAGCCGAATACTTCCGGCCAGGCAATGCGGGGCTTCGTCCGGGACATCGCCGTGCTACGCAGCGGCCCGGTCCGGCCACGGTTTACGACAACGGCGACTCCCCCTGCTGATAATGTCGATAGCGACGGTGACGGCTCTTCTGATCTTCTCGAATGGGCGGCAGGAAGTGCCTTCGGCAACCCAGCGCAAATGCCCAAGATTCGGCACTTCGTTTCAGGCGGGAACATGGTGTTCCAGTTCGACCGCCGTCTTGGCATGCAGGGTGCCACTCTCCATGCCGAGGTTTCGGAAAACCTCGATCAGTGGCGCGAACTGATCTTCCCCGAGCTTCGCCAAGTCGATGTCCGAGGTGAATTTGAAACCCTTGAAGTAAGGCTTCCTTTCGGCGGCGTCGAGCGCTTCATCCGTCTTCATGCCAAGCTCACTCCTTGAGCCATTTCCCACCCTTTTATTATGATTCAAGCTCCTCACTCCATGCCAAGGTGCCTGGCTTTCTGCTTCGCTTCGATCGCCTCGCTTTCTCCCCTCGTGGCTCAGTCCCTTTTTTGGAACCCTGCGCCTAGTGGGGGGGCTCGTGATGGCACATGGGATAGCGGCTCCAATTGGAACAGCACACCCTTCGGAACGCCCGCCAGCAATGTCAACTGGCCAGCGCCCTCAGGTTCGGCGACGACCACCGCCGACTTCAATACGGGAGGGAGTGGCACCGTGACGATTGGCTCAACGGTGGATGTGCGCGGGATCCGTGGCGGTAGTGGCGGGCCTTATCTCATCCAAGGTGGCACCCTCGCCAATCCCGGCGGCCTCTTCATCATCGATGTCGGAACCTCCGGCAGCGGGCGCCTCACCATCGATTCTAACATCGATGCCTCGGACCTCATCAAAAATGGACCAGGCACCCTGGAATTCAATGGCACCACGACCGGGTCCCTCCGCACGCAGGGCGGAAAGGTGATCCTCTCCGGTGACAACCTCCCCGACGATGCCTTCCTCGACATCCTTCCGGGCAGCGAGGTGCAAATGAACGGTAGGGACACCGTCGGCGATCTTTTCATCGACGGCACCCTTTCCGGATCCGGCACTCTAACCGCCTCGACCTACTCTCTCTTCGATGGGGCGGTGATCAATGGCAAGCTCGGCGAAGGCCTGTTTTTCAAATCGGATGCCGGCACCGTCACCATCAACGGCAATCTCGGGGCGGACGTCGTCAATGTCCCGGAGGGGACCCTGATCCTCGGTGGTTTCTCCCTCGACAATCAAGCCGCGCTTTCGGCCTCCGGCACGGGTATCATCGATGTCTCGTGGTTTGAGAGGGTGGGGACCTATGTCCAGAGCGGAGACGGCAAACTCGTAGGCATTCGTCCTCTGACCGTGACTTACGGCAGCACTCTCAATGGCGGCGAGGTTGGCGGAGATCTCATGGGCTCTGCCACCCTCACCAACGACGTCCTTGTCAGCGGCTCGATCGGAAGTGGGCAGGTCACCGTTACCGGAGGAACTCTGACGATCACGGGAGGACTCACCACTGCGGACGTCATCATCGAGTCCGGAGCTGCCCTTGCTGGGAATGGAGCCACCAATGCGCTCAGATTCCAGACCATCGCCAACTCCGGCTCATTAACTCTGGCGGCCGATCAAGGCACTGCCACCTACACTCAGGAAATCGGCGGATCTCTGGCAGGGACAGGAGCTCTAAGGGTGTCACGGTCCTACCGACTGAACGGCGGTGAGATTTCCGGAGTGCTCAGTGGTGCCGGAGACGTCAGTGGCAACGTCCTCGTCTCGGGAACGGTTCGGGGAACACGGATCAATCTCGAGAGCGGACAACTGGATCTCACGGGCACCCTTTCCAGCGAACGGATCGAAATCGTTGACGGTGCAATTCTAAGCGACCGAGGTGATCTGGGTGACGCATCACAAGTTTCCAATAAAGGTATTCTCAAGGTCGAAACCGCAGACGTGATCCAGTACTATCGACAAGGCTCCACCGGTCTTCTGAATGGCCGGGAAGCTCTTACCGTGCTCGTTGGTTCGCAACTCGACGGTGGCGAAGTCGCGGGCACCTTGCTTGGCGATCTGCGGGTCAAGGGAAACGCCTTGGTTTCTGGAACCGTCGGTGACGGGACCCTCGAAGTTCCTGGAACGCTGACTCTCACCGGTAACTCCACCCATTCGCTCGTAAACATCAACCGTGGCCTGCTCATCGATCGCGGCGATCTCGCTGACAGCGCGACCGTCGAGAACTCCGGCACTCTAACCGTGGAAGTCGATGAGACGGTCGATCGCTACATCCAGAACAACCCCAGCATTGGTCGCAGCCTCCTCAATGGTCCCGGCTCCCTCACGGCTACCGGCGGCGCGACGTTGAATGCCGGCGACGTCGCCACCTCGTTGATCGGCGATGTCACCAGCACCGGCGGGGTGAGGCTCACCGGCCGGATCTCGGGCGGCAACCTGCTTGTCACCGGCGGCATCCTGAGCGTCAGCGGTCAGGTCATGAGTCCGCTGATCGATATCGAAACCGGAACTCTCGCTCTTTCTGGTGGCAACCTTGAGGAGTCGGTCATCCTCTCCACCCGTGATTCAGGAACGCTCCGGATGAATGGTGATCAGCGAATCGCCAGCTACCAGAGTGATGGTGGAATTCTTACCGGTGACGGCACACTCAGCGTGACTGGCAGAAGCGACTTTTCTGGAGGTTCAGTCATGGCCGGCTTTCTGAAGGCGGAGAGCGGAGCCTTCTTTCTCGATTCGTCGGTGGTCTCTGGAACCTTGTTCGGAAACTCGGAGTTTGACGATGCCGCTTCGGTTTCCTTCAGCGGTCGACTCTTTGGAAATCTAACAAGTCGCGGCGAAGACGTCCGTCTCGCCGGAATCAGTGAAGGGAACCTCCTTCAAATCATCGAAGGCATGCTCACCGTGAGTGGCCGCGCCATCCACCCGTCGATCCGGATTGATCAGCCTGCGATGCTCGTTGATCAAAGCCCCAATGCCTTCGCCGACAACTCGGTGATCGCCAATCACGGCATCCTGTCGCTCGACGGTAGCGAGCGCATCGGATCTTACCAAAGCTCATCAAGTGGTCGCCTTCAGCTCGATGTTCTGAGCCCCGGCGTCCTCGACCGCCTCATCGCCGGGACGGTCAATCTCGATCCCGGTAGCGGATTGATTCTGGAAACCAGCGACCTCCAGCTCGGACAGCGTGCCGATATCATCGATGCCCCGATCACGGGAACCTTTTCAAGCATCCAGTCCCTCGCCGGCACGGGCAAGGATCTGCGCTATATCTTCAATCCTAACAATGGAACCATCCAGGCCACTCCGGCCCGGCCCACCGTTCCCCAGCCAGACCGCTTCCTCAATCTCAGCGCCAATCAGACCCAGGTGATCGGAACCGTCTTCGATGCGACCCATCTTGATCCCATTCCCGCTCCCGGTCAGCCCCCTAGCGGAAACTTCCGGCGGCTTTTCTTCACCCGTACTGGAAGTGCTGATCCTTCAATGCAGTGGCGCGAGATTCCGATCAGCCAGTTTCGAGTTGGCGACGTCATCACCTACGATCTCGATCCCGGACTCGGCATGATGCCCGTGACTCCGGGGACCCAGACCGCACTCATGAGCGAGGCCATCATCAACTATCAATCCGCCTACGACTTCCGTCGCGACCGCAACGGCCAATTGGTGCTTGATGCCCAGAACAAGCCGGTCGCCATCGTCACCAATGCCGGCAAACAAATCGCGAACCTCCTTTCACCGGAGGTCAGTCAGGGCATGGCCGACTTTACGAGCCAGGCATTACTTGCCCAGCAACGCGCGATTCTCGACAGCCCGACGCTCTTGAAAGAAGGCAAAGCGGAGTTCTTCGCAGCTCTTCAGATGAGTAGTTCCGGAACCGACGCATCACAAAGCAGTGCCAACTACGACATCAGCGTCTCAGGCTTCCTCGCGGGGGGGCGTTATCACGTCAACGACAGCTTCACCTTCGGTGCTGCTCTTGGCCATGTGGATGGCACCCTTCAGGGCCCTCTGGTCAATGCCGATGGCGAGGGTCTGATGTTCAGTCTTTTCGGCGAGTGCCTGATCGATCCCAAATCCCATACCCGGGCCTACTCGACGTTGGGCTTTGGCAGTTTTTCCTATGATGCCTCCCGCGTCAGCTACGGCGGTCTGGTGGCCGCAGACGACATCGGCTCGAGTGCGCTTGAAATCTCTCTCGGTCTGGAATCAACCGTCATCGAACACGACGCATTCCGCCTGTCAGGCCTTGGCGAGCTCCGCTACCTGAATGGCTCGGTGGATTCGTTCGTCGAGGGAGGATCGGGAGTCCGTATGGCCGTTGGTGAGATGGACGTTGATGAGTTGCTGTTCGAGCTCGGCGTGGTCGCCGAATTCGATCTCAGCGACCGAGCCACACTCAGCGCGCAGCTCGGCTATCAGGCCGATCTACGTTCATCGGGAAACAGGATCAACGGCCGCTATCTGGGTGGAGGCCTCCCGGTTTCAGTGCTGGCACCGGGCATCGGCAATCAAGCGCTCATCTTCGCGCTGGGTGCCGATATCGATGTCACGGAGTCTTGCAGTGTCGGCATCCATTGGAGGACGGAATTCCGCGACTCATCGCAGAACCTCAACCTCCTGAGTCTCTCGACGGGCCTCACTTTCTGAGCTTCTTTTCACAAGAAGACCAAAGGAGCCTCAATTGAAATCCCACATTTTCCCTTTCTCGTGATCGGCGAAGACCTTGCTGCTGTTGAGGTAGGAGGTGGGTGGGTTTGGAAGTGGTCCATCATCGAGACGTGGCAGCTTGGCACCGATGGTGGAGTCCCATGGCTGGCTGCTGGCAACATTCACCGGCGTGCCGACCCGGGTCATTTCGAAAATCTTGCGCGCGGAATTGAGCGGTAGGCGGATGCAGCCGTGGGTGGATGGGTAAGGTTTCACGAAACCCCAGTGCATGCCGTAGGCGGGGCTGTAGAAGGACTGCCAGTAGGTCATCGGGTAGCCGGCTCCAGGGTTGCTCTGGCGGCGGCGGTGGCGGGTCTTGGAAGTGATGCGGTGAGTTCCGCTCGGTGTGGGTGAGGCGCTCGTTCCGACACCGCATGGAGTGGCGAGGAGGACTTCGTTGCCTTCCGTGACATAGAGGCGTCCGGCACCAGTGCTGATATGGACTTTGACCGCAGAGGGATTGCTCACTTTCTTGGCAGGCGGGTCGAATGAGAAGGCTGTGCCGGGAGTGCCTCCCGTGCTCATGTTGTTGCATGAGCTGAGGAAAATGGCGGCGCTTCCGAGAGCGATGCTGGCGAGGAGGCGAAGTGGTTTGTTCATCAAATGGATGGTTTTAGGAATTACGGGACTATTTACGATTCTCCTCAGGGTGCAACTTCGGAATTTTGCCGTGTGGCTTTCCCTTGACATTCAAGATCTCCTTGGGAAGCTGTGCGTAGTTTTTAAGTAAGGAGGCACAGTGGATAGCGACTTATTACACACGGAGAAGATTCTGGCGGACAGGAAGACGTTTTTCCTCGATTTGAAGGAGAACTCACGCGGGATGGTGGTGAAAATCACAGAAGACGTTGGCGGCAATCGTGACACGATCATGGTTCCTGCGGACATCCTAGGGGATTTCATTGCGGCGCTGAGCGACATCAAAGCGACGGCCGACGGCCAGTAAGGAAAGCGGGATTCCGCAAGAGGAGGAGGAGCCGACGCTCGACCGGCGCGATGCTCGGGCGTCATCGGACGGCTCAAATGGCGAGGAAAGAAGGCTTTCCCCTTTAGCATTGATTGATATTCTCTCGTCCCGAGATGGACGAGATGGAGGAACGCGACGAGCAGGATGCAAAGAAGGCTCAATGGATCCGGAGGATCGTCATGGTAACGGTCTTCGGCACGGCCATTGCTTTGGGGTATTTTGTGGAACTTCCAGTTTGGTCCTTTGGAAAGGACAAGAGGGAGCAGGTGAATGCGAAAGAGCAGGAGCAGGAGATTCGGAAGGCGCTCTTGGTGGAGAACCGATTGACCGTCCTTAACGCCATAGTTGATGGGAATCCCGACTCGGAAAAGCTGAAGACGATTTTGGAGGAACTGAAGGAGAGGAAATACGGCGATCAGGTAGAAGCGGTGGATCTCGAGGTGGAATTGCAGAAGACCTTGGCGGACGAGCATGCGATCGATATGGAGAAATTTGCCGGGCAGCTTGATTTCTATGCGGGGGGTGAAAAGCTTGGCACACTGAAGGGCGAGACGGATCCGGTGGTGGTCGAGAGGACGATCGATCGCTACCTTTTCGACTTATTAAAGCGATTTGGACCCAACTGGCTTCCGAAAGTGGAAGGCATGAAACACGGACATCGGGGTGATCATTCCCAACCACCGGTCGCTGCGCCTGCCGGGACTCCGGGAGTCACAAAGCCGCAGACTCGTCCAAGTGCCGTCCCCGGCATGGAGAGTGCTGGTGGTGGCGTTCCCGGCATGGAGCGGACGGGGGGTGGCGTGCCTGGCATGAGGCGGGCCAAGCCAAGCCAGAGCAATATCAAGGTCGAACCAGCGGATGAGACAAAGAAGTGAAGGCTCTACTGATAGCAGGGGGCGCGGTAATCATGTTCGGCTGCGAGTCGTCGTCCGAGACGGGTCAAACGGGGGCTGTGCCTGTCGAAACGAAGCACCTCACGGCGGCAGAGTATGAGGATTTCATTGCCACTCCGGGAAAGCTCACGGCGGTGATGTTTCACGCCGATTGGTGTGGCCCGTGCCGGCAATTAGGTCCGGTGGTGGAAGAGGTGGTCGCTGAGTTTGGGGGGAAGGCGGTTTTGGGAAAGATCGACGTTGATGATTCCAGCGAGCTGGCTCGCAGGCTCGGTGTGAGCGGGATCCCTGACCTCAGGCTCTTCAGGGATGGCGTGATGGTGGATTCGATGAAGGGTGCGCTTCCCAAGGAGGGGGTTCGAAAGCATTTTGCGATTCAATTGGCTCAATTGGGGGCATCGCGCCTGCCTCAGTCCGGCGGTGAAAAAAGTGAACCTGCGATTCAGCCAATGACCAAAGACTGGCTACCTCCGGGCATGGAGAAGAAGTAGGGGTTGGCCATCGGGTTGCAAGGCTTGCCAGAGGATTTGACCTGACTCGTGAGGTGGCTAGCCTTCGGCACGATGAGGGTCTTACTGCTTGCTACGTTTTTATTTGGAAGTCTACCCGCTCATTCGCAGGTTTTCCGTCTTTCGGAGGTGGCCGAGGTCGCCAGTGATGAGACGGAGCGGATGACCTTGAAGGGGGATGACTGGGAAGAGGAGCTCTTTGTCATCAAGCGCGCGGTGGTGACGGAGGACGATGTCGCGAAGGCGTTTCCTCTCTCGCAGGGAGGTAAGTGGAGCATCAGCATCGAACTCGATGAGGAGGGCGGGGCAAAAATGATGGCCGCGACAGGGAAGATGACGGCAGGCAAAGATCGAGTGGCGATCCTCGTTGATGGAGAGTTATTGATTGCGCCCATCGTGATGTCGACGCCTCTCGGAGCGAGACTTGCCATCCCGGCAGGGAAAGGCATGGACGCTGCCGAGGCGCAGGACTTGGCTCGGAGGATTTCTGGGTTGCCGCCACTGGAGCCAGGGGAGGAGCCGCTGAATCCTCCTGGTGTCATCGAGTATGAACCCTACACGGAAGAGGAATACCTTGAGAGAAAAGCGAATCGAGAGAAGGTAGGGATTTTCTATGTGGAGTGGATTCCCTCAGAGAAGGAATTGGACCGACAGCTCAAGCTTGGCATGACTCAGGAAGAGATCATCGAGCTTTTTGGGAAACCGACGATGGGTTCGGTGAAGGATGGTGAGCCTCATTCGAGGCTGAGCTACCGTCTTGCTCCGGAGAAAATTGCCGACAATCCCGAGCGGAAGATGCTTCCGGTGTCCATCGAAGTAGAGCTCACGGATGGCAAGGTCACCGATTGGTCCCATTCCTGGAGCACGGCATCAAGGGAGCTCAAGGTGAAAGGACCGGAGCCGGAGCCTGGAATTCTCAGCATGATTCTCCCTGAGATGGACATGAGCGACGAGGACGCGGATTTCACGGATTACTTCGAGGCAGTGATCGTCCCCGATCCGAATCAGAAGGTGAATGAGACGGACCTCAATCAGTTGGCGTCGCTCGGCTACATGATGAAAAGTGCCTCCGTATCAGGTGATGGAGACAAGCCGACGGTAAGTGCGAACTGTGATCTCATGAGGGAGATGGCCCGCCATTTTCCCGAGCTTAGCAAGCTCCGGGAAGAGGCGGTGAAGGGCAGGGTCGACGTCGGAGAGTTGAGTAAGGCTCTGGAGCCTTACGCGTTTGGCGAAAAGGCCGTTCCCATTCCAGAAGAGTAGGAAGATTCCCGCCCGAAGGGGGCTTATTTCAACAATGCCTGCAGCTCCCACGTGCGTTTGTTACGTGGGGTGCCGGGGCCGTTGTAGCCGAGCAGGCGGAAGCCGGTGGATTCGACGTTCTGGCTTTCAATGGTTTCCTCGAGGGCGGTGCGGGCTTTGGCGATGTTCTCTTTGGAATCGGTGCCTTGCCAGGCATAGCTGAGGGCTTGGGCGGCGGGGACGTCGCGAACTTCGACTTTGGTGCCGTCCGGGCCTTTGGTGCCGACTTTTCCGTTTTGGTAGAGGAATGCCATGCCGGATTGGTCAAGCTGGCCACTATCCTCGGTCATCGACATTTCGACCGGGGCGGTCATGGGGATGTCGTTTTTCTTGATATGAAGGAAGAGGGTCCAGAAGGAACTGGTCTCGCCTTTGCCGTTGGTGAAGGCGGCGCGGTAGGCCGGGTAGGATTTTTTCTCGACCTTGTTGTAGGGACCGGGAGTTGGCCATTTTTCGGGAAGTGGGGCTTCGTCGACGTATTTGGGGCCGGTGAGGGCTTTCTCATCGGCCTGAAGGTTGCAGGCCGCGACGAGGGCGAAGAGTGGGAAGAATTTCTTTTTCACCCCGACAAGGGAGCGAGGGAAGGCGTGAGCGCAAGGGGGATTGCTCAGCTCTCTGTGTCACCATTCGGCATGGTTCGTGGGGGTGTGGTCCAGAGATATGGCCTCAGAACAGGTCATCGCGAGCGTGCCCGTGGTGGGAATCGTCGTGGCATAGGTGTAACTTCCGTTCGAGGGGCAGACAGGTGCGGACTCGATAAAATTGCTAGATCCGATCAGGGTGCTGGCGATGTCGAGCGCATTGCCGTCCGCCAATCCATTGAGGTTTTGGTAAGATCTCACCGCGATCTGAACTTGGCGGATATTGATGATGCAACCCGCTTTATCCGATCCGCGGATCCAAGCCCTCGCTCCCGTGAAGAGGATACCGATGAGAGACAGAAGGACTAGAATGACGACCGTCATTTCCAGCAATGTCATGCCTTTGGGCTGCTTCCTGATGTTTTTTTTCATGGCCTCGGGTGCAGGGGGAAGCGCCATTAGAGCATCTACAAGTGATGGGTCGTCGGCTACTACGCGATCGCGGAGCAGAACGCTGATCAAGGGTGCCGTTGAGTAGGTCATTCGCCCGTTTTGGGATGCTTGATCCGCAGGCTTTCGATGAATTCACACGCGAAGTCACGCTGGCTGCGGGCGTGAACAAGGGCGACAATCGTCACGGTGATGAGTGCGCCAAGGCTGGCGAGCGCCATGTCTTTATGCGCGTCCCATGGGTCACCCTGACTGCCGAGAAATGCCTGACCGAGATCACCCCCGAAGATCTCCGCAGCGACCCATTCGATCCACTCGTAGATCATCGAGGTCGACATCCCGAGGGCCAGAGGCAGGAAGTATCCCCAGAAGCCTCTCACATCCGCGATGCGGAGAAAGATCTCGCGCATCGGGTAGGCGATGAGCAGGCCGTAGAGGAAATGCACGAGTCGATCGAAGTGGTTGCGGCCTGCGTCTTCGATCCCGAACCACTGATGGTAGGAGACGTTCGAGTAGGAGTCGTGCGCGCCGAGTTCGTGGATGCAGAGCTTGTTGATCCTGCTGCTGGTCACCTCCAGCGTTGGACACATGGCAAGCTCGGGGTTTGAGCGGCGGGGTGGTTGTCAGTCCGGAAACACAATCGCGCGGTTGCCGTCGATGATGGTGCGGTCGTTGACGTGGTAGCGGATGCCTCGGGCGAGGGCGGCACGTTCGCAGTTGCGGCCGAGGCGGGCGAGGTCGTTGGGCGCGTGGAAATGCTGTACGCGTTCGACTTCCTGTTCGATGATCGGGCCGGCGTCGAGGTTGGCAGTGACGTAGTGGCAGGTGGCACCGATGAGTTTCACGCCGCGCTCGTAGGCCTGGCGGTAGGGGTTGGCACCGATGAAGGCGGGGAGGAAGCTGTGGTGGATGTTGATGATGCGCCCTTCGTAGGCGCGGCAGAAGTCGTCGGGGAGGATCTGCATGAAGCGGGCGAGGACGATCAGCTCGACGTCTTCGGCTTCGAGGCGGTTTCGGATTTCGGCGAAGCCGGCGGCTTTCTCGTCGGCGTCCATGTCGATTTGATGGAAGGGGATGCCTGCGTGTTCGGCGATGGGTTTGCAGGTGTCGCGGTTGCCGATGATCGAGGTGATTTCGACGGGGAGTTCGCCGAGTTCGGTGCGCCAGAGGATTTCCTGAAGGCAGTGGTCGGTTTTGGTGACGAGCACGGCGGTGCGCATTTTGTAGGGCAGACGGCGGAAGTGCCAGTGGGCATGGAGGGCGCGGCCGAGGGTGCCGAAGCCATCGATAAAATCCTGGACTTCGACGGTGAGGCCGCCGGTTTCGATTTCGAGGCGTGAGAAGAAGCGTCCGGCGAGCTTGTCGGTGAATTGGGCGAACTCGACGAGGTTGCCTGAGTAGCTGGCGACGTAGCCCGAGATTTTCGAGACGATACCGGATTGGTCGGGGCAGGAGAGTTTGAGGATTAGTCCGGGGCGGGCCATGGGACCGGGATTGAGGCGGATGCTTGCGGCTCGCGCAATCCTAGACCGCGTCTCAAGGCGCGGGATACTCTGGATTCGAGGAAGCCAGCGGCTGGCTTGCTGGGGGCGATGGATTCACAGGAAGGGTGATGGGAGGGAGCTCATGCTGCTCTGTTTCCTGCGAAATTTGCGAGCGCCGAACGGCTTCGCTGGAGATGAGCTCGATCATGGTTCCTGTGCTGAGGATGACCAGCAGTGCGAGACCCATGCCGATGACCCACCAGCGGTCACTTCGGTCGTGTTGGCCAAATCCTTTTTCGGGCTCGATCCGGGGTTGAGGAGCTGCGGCGGAGCGTGGTGGGGCGAGCGCAGGGTGGGGGCTCCTTGGCTCGAAAACCTGATGGGCTTCGTCCGCGTAGGACTCGTCGGAAGAGAGAGTGACAAAAGGTGATCCGTCGTCTGGCAGGTCGTCGCGTCCTGCGTAGCCGCCTCCGTTCGGGACCCGTGTAATGACCAGTGGCGTGACGAGCATGGGGCCTACGAGGAGCTCGCGGACCGCGATGTCGCACACGAAGCCTTCGATCTCGCTTTTCGCTTCATCCTTCGAGTCGTGAGACTTGGGAAGAACCGGGAAAGGGCGGAGATTATCGGGGATGATCATGGCCTTATCGATCTACGCCGATCTATGCGTGGATTGGAAATCTTGGTCAACTTTGAATTTTTCTAAAATAAAATATCAAGATTTCAAAACAATTAAGATTCCATAGCGAAAGAAAAGGCATGACCTCGCTGCGGTCGTGGTGCATGGATGGAGCCTTATGAACGTATCAATCGTGATGACGGTTCTGGCTCCGGACAGGACTGGTATTGTGAAGCAGCTTTCTGAAACGATTGCTGATCATGGGGGCAACTGGCTGGAAAGCCGGATGGCGCGGCTAGCGGGCCAGTTTGCCGGGATTTTGCGAGTCGAATGCGATGAGAGCGGGATTGACGCTTTGGTCGATGCCCTTGAAGGACTTTTGACTGAAGGGATTGCCGTTCAGGTGCAGCGTGAATCGGTGGTCGAAGGCCCCGAGCGTGTGCAGCTCACCTTGGATGTGGTAGGGAACGACCGCCCTGGGATTGTGAAGGCTCTATCGGCGGCGATTGCCGGAGCAGGAGCCAACGTCGAGGATCTGCATACGGCGCTGGAGAGTGCGCCGATGTCAGGGCAAGCCCTGTTTCATGCGAAGGGAGTGGTTTCGCTGCCGGACAATCTTTTGGCGGGATCCTTGGTCGAGGCGATTGAGGCACTTGGTGCAGATCTTGCCGTATCGGTTGAATGAGCGTCAGGATTTTCTAGCCTTGTCGCGGACGATTGAGGACTTTTTCAGCAGATCAAATCCGGTGCCGCAATACATGCAGCGGAAGCGGTGAGTGAAAAGCAGGCTTAGTTGAGCGGTGGTGCCGTAGCTCAGAGGAGCGATGCGGACCGCTTTGGTGTGTTTGACTGCCGCGCAGTCGAGCAGAGGGGTGCCTTTGCAAAGGGGGCACTTGGTGTTCAAGCGGCGGATGTAGCTGAGCAGCCAGGTGACGGCGAAGGCGATCATGGCCGCGATGAAAGCGTTTCTCACTTCGGTCCCGCCGACGCGGATCAAAATGACAGCGAGGGTGATGACGGCGATGAGAGCCAAGTAGTGGAGAAGTGCCAGCAGGTTGGATTCGATGAAAGGTCGCTTATGATGAATGGACCGGAAGTTATCGACTGATCGCTTAGGATGCATCGGTAGGAGCTGGCGGAGAAGATTGCGTGAAGGGGGGCGGTGCGGTTATTATGGCGTTTTAAAGAGGACGCGCGATGCAGTGGCACCTGTCAATGCCTCAGTTTTTGAACGAAGAGGCAAAGAATAAGGCCGCCGTCCCACTTGGGGCGGTGGCCTTAGAATCGGAAGCGCTGAAGCTTAGTTTTTGCCTTCCGCGTTTGGGTCAACTTTTTCGACGACTTCGACTTTCACTTTGGCGATGCCGTTTTTGTAGAAGCCGATTCGCTGGGCGACGCCTTCGGTTACGTCGATGATGCGTCCCTTGGTGTAGGGGCCGCGATCGGTGATTTTGACAATCTCTGATTTGCCGTTGTTGAGGTTCGTGACGCGAACCTTGGTGCCCATGGGCAGAGTCTTGTGGGCGGCGGTAGGGGCTTGGCTGCACAGGCGTTCGCCGCTTGCGGTCTGAGTGCCTCCATTACAACGAATGCCATACCAAGATGCCTGACCTTTCTGGACGGACTTAACCTTCCAGGAGGATGGGGTGGCGGTAACTTTCTTCTGGTTCGCTTGAGTGGCGCAAGAAGTGAAGAGAAGGGCTCCGGCTAAGGCCAGGGCCACGGATTTGGATGTCCGGGTCATGGTGAGTCTTGAGTGGTTCCTGCCGTCCAACGGCGCCGCCTGATAAGAGTGTAGGTAGCGTGTTGCAAGACCAAAGTTCCCAAGGCTAAATACCACAGTTTCAATGAAATATAAGGGCTTGGTGAGGTTTTGCTTTGGCTTTGTTAAGTATTTTTATTGCCAACAAGGCCTCAATTCTGCTGATAGGCTATCAATGATGGAGACGTGGATTTCCTCCAGTCGTGATCGGTTTACTCGATCGGACTTCGCTTTTCTCGCCGAGATTCTCTCGCCGGGGGATCAGACCCGCCACCTGTGGACGCTGTGGGAAGATCCGGAGGCGATGCGTGAGATGCTCGATTTAAAACAGGTCTTTCGAGGGGTGATCGATTCTCCGGGGGCGGTTTGCGTTTCGCCACATTTTTACTTCTACGTACTTGTGAGGCACTCGTTCCTTGACGCGGGCATCGGGGATGTCGCGGTTGCGGACTTTGTGTCTGCGGTGCTTGCAGAGCGGGTGGGGGCGGATCCGAATGATGTGCTGAAAGGGGTGCCCTCCGGGCTAACGCATGCGGCGGACTTCGTTTCGATTCTTGAGTCGGCACGCGGGCGGCTTCGTTTCCACTTGCAGGTGGCGGCCGGGAATCAGTTCCTCGTTCTAACAGGATTGTTCCCGGGCTTTCTCCAGCGGCGGTGCGAACGCCGCGGGGCTCCGGGGATCGAGTTTTATGAGAACTTCGCCCGGCAGGCTTATCGGGAGGCGGCGGATAATCCGCTCGCTCCGCGCCATGTGCCTCGCCAGCTTTTTGGTGAGCTTTCGGAAGTGCTACCGCAGGCGAGGTTGACGCTGAACCGCGTGGCCGAGGAACTGGTTTTCCTTGGCGACTGAGTCGGCAAGGTGTCGGATGTCGGCCATGGAAGTCCGAGCGATCGATCAGCAAGCGCCCTTTACCACGAAGGACGGTTCGACCATCCGCAGCATTCTAGATTTAGCGAATGCGCCAGTGGAAAAGCAGAGTCTGGCGGAGGCGACGATTCCTGCTGGGGGGGAGACCGAGCGTCACTGGCACAAGGAGAGTGAGGAGTTCTATTTCATCCTCGAAGGCCGTGGGGCGATGGAGATCGATGGCGAGACGCGCGATGTCGGCGTGGGTGATGCGATTTTAATTCCAGCGGGGACGTGGCATCAGATTCAGGCGAAGGAGGACCTTCGGTTCCTTTGCTGCTGCGCGCCGCCTTACCGGCACGAGGATACCTACTTCGAGTGATGCAGCTTGATCAGCCGCTTTGATTCCTTGAGGAGAAAGTCGAGATCCATGAAGGGTCGGCAGAGATGTCGGACCAGAGGATCTTGCCGTCCGTGCGGATCAGAGGGGTGCCATGGAGGGCCTGCTTTTCGAAGTCGTCAGGCCTTGTCGGCGCGGAAGGATTCCAGGCTGGGATCGGCGCACGGGCGGAAGGGACAGGAGCTGCCTTCGGCAGCGTAGATGAGTCGTTGCATCGGAGATTGCGCGGGTTGTCGCGGGTTTTAGGTCCAGACTGAGGAAGATCTGATCGCTTGCTGGCGGTGTCAACCAAGGGGAAGATTGGGTTGTTCGCTGGCATCGGAGAGGTCCTGGTGGATGGCGGTGGCGATGATGTCGTTGGTGGCTTCTTCGAGATAGGTCTGGAGAAGCTTGCTGAGTTCCAGAAACTCGGGCCACAAGCAGGTGTCGAGATCGCGCTGGGAAATGCGCAGCATGACGGTGCTGTAGCGCTGGCGGCGGAGGCGGTAGGGAGTGAGGCCATGGCGGCGGGCAAGGGCCATGAAGAGCCGTCGCTTCCAGGGGTCGGGCAGACTGAACTGGAATTCGAGGAGGGGCTCGGGGGACTGGACGAGTTGCTTCTGCAGACGGTCGAGGGCGGACCGTGCGGCTTCTTTTTCACCGGCGAAGTCGGTGGCAGAGAAGAGGGCTTCGACTTTGCGTATTTTTTCGAGAAGTTCCACTCGGTTCATTCAAGCGCTATCTCCGACCAAACGGGTGGAAGAAGGAATCTAAAAATGCGTTTGGATTCCGGATTCGTGATCGGTGTGTGGCGGATTCGAAGAAAGAAGTTGGCGGAGCTGGACCATTTGGCTGGCTTGGTGTGGGGTTCTGCCAGATGAGTTCTGAAAAAAAGCCCACCTCCAATCCCCCACAGGATCTTGAAATCAAGGACGCCCAGCTGATCTTCAATCGGGTTTGGAGAAATATTGAGAGTGAGTTCGGGCGTGAGAATCTTCAATTTCCAAAAGAGATGATCCTTTTGGGTGGTGCCCCGGGATCAGGAAAGGGGACGAATACGAATTTCATCCGCAAGGTCCGAGGAATCTCTGCGGAGCCGATCGTCATCAGTGAGTTGCTCGATTCCCCGGAAGCCAAGAAGATCAAGGAGGAAGGGGGGATGGTTGGGGATGAAGAGGTGCTGCGTTTGCTGCTATTGCGTTTGCTGTGCTCGAATATCCGGGATGGCGTGGTGCTCGATGGATTTCCGCGAACCAAGGTGCAGGTCGAGTGCCTGAAGATGTTCTACGATCAGATGATCGCGCTGCGCCGCGAGTTTTCCCACACGTCGATGGCTCACCGTTTCCGGCAGCCGACGTTCCACATCATGGTGCTTTTTGTTGACGAGGCTGAAAGTATCGAGCGTCAATTGAAACGCGGTCGCGAGTCGATTGCGCACAATCAAGAAGTCAGGAGTTCGGGGATCGGTGAGCTCTGGGAAGAGCGGAAAACCGACTTCGATCCCGAGCTCGCGCGGAACCGTTACCGGACATTCAAGGAGAAGACTTTTGATGCGCTGGTCTCACTGAAGCAGATTTTCCACTATCACTTCATCAACGCTCAGGCATCGGTCGAGGTGGTCCAGCAGAACATCATTCGCGAACTCGACTATCAAAGTTCGCTTGAGCTGGACCCACGGACTTATGATTCGCTACGTGCTATTCCCCTAGCCGAGGACATCGTGCAGCGTGCACGGCAGGAACTGGTCAAACGCCTCGATGGCTACCAAGTCGAGCATCCGGAGTTGCTGAAGGCCGTGGTGGATTTCATCCAGGAGAAGATGATGCCAATCATCAAGCGCTATGCGGTGAGCGGTCGAGCGACGATCAATACGGAGGATCCGCTTTTTGCCCAACCGATTGCCCTGGCGATCCTGATCGACATTTTTTCCGAGCGGGGATTCCGAGCCAACGTCGACATTCATCGACAGGAAATTCCCGAGCGATTCGACCTCAAGACCGGGAAGATCGAGACGCGCAAGAAGAAGGTCTATCGGATCATGGTGCTGTTTGCAGGTTCGCAGATCCGGCGCGGTTGATCCGTTGCCGGGGTGAGCGTGGAGAGCTTGAATGCTCTGGGAGTCGGGTTTTGAGAAATCGAGGATCGGCTCGGGGAGGTTTATTCTGCAATGAAAGACGACGACGAGTGCCTCCATCGCTACCTTCACATCGGTGACGGGGAGCGGAATGTTTGGCACGTTCCTTCCGGCGGGCGGGAATCCACGTGTATTTGCGTAGGCATGGGGTTGCAGGAGGTGCGACAAAATGACCTAAGTGGGGCGTTATGCATCAGTCAAAATGGTCATTGCTGACATGGAGAAATCCATGAACCCCGATGAAATAAGGCCTAGAGGGACTTTTGAGCCTTCGGCACGGTGGCTGCTGAAAGGAAGTCGCTGATTAGCACGGTTGATAGGCTTAACCATGTAATCACAAAATAAGTCAAAAAAAGTGGGAACAAAACCGCACTTGGCGGCGTTTACCTTTCAGAAACTATCAAACCATCCCACTTCGGGACCAAAAACTATGGCATTTGAAAACGATTCCAGTCTAAAGCTCTACATGCGCGAAATCTCCCGCACTCCTCTGCTAACTCCTGATGAGGAGGTGGAATTGGCGGCCAAGATCAAGTTGGGAGACAAGGATGCCCGCACCCAGATGATCAGCGCTAACCTGCGATTAGTAGTGAAGATTGCTCAGGATTATTCAGGATACGGGCTGCCACTTTCCGACCTAATTTCCGAAGGTAATATCGGCCTAATGAAGGCGGTCGAGCGCTTCGATCCAGAGAAGGGGGGCAAGCTTTCGACCTACGCGGCTTGGTGGATCAAGCAATCGATCAAGAGGGCGCTTGCGAATCAGAGCAAGACCATCCGCCTGCCCGTGCACATGGTTGATAAGATCGCCAAAATGCGCCGGATTTCCTCGTTGCTTGGAGAGGCGCTTGGCCGTGAACCGACCGATGAGGAGCTTTCGGAAGAGCTTGGATTGCCGCGGCGCAAGCTGGCGATGCTCAAGCAGGCTTCCCAGCGTCCGACCTCACTTGATGCTCCGATTAATGAAGGCGAGGCGACCCAGTATGGTGAAATCATCGGCGACGAAGCGGCTGACAACCCGCTTGAGAGCCTCACGGATAAGAACATGCATGGTGAGCTGGACGATCTGCTCTCCGTACTCGATCAGCGCGAGCGGCGGATCATCGACGAACGATTTGGCCTGAATGGCAAAAAGCCTCTAACTTTGGAAGAAGTCGGCAGGGAGTTTGGTGTGACCCGCGAGCGGATTCGACAACTGCAGAACGTGGCTTTGACGAAGATGAGGAAAGCGCTTCGCCGGAAGGAGAAGCCGCTTCCCAAGGCTCTCGAAGAAGGCTTGGCGACCTTCTGAGGGCATTCACAGAGAAGGGCTGTGGGTTTTGACGACTCGCAGCCTTTTTTACGCTTACAGATCTGAAGAAACGACCGCGATCGCGTGGGGCAAGGGGGTTTCAAAGATGCGCTCGAACTTCGATTCAGAGCTGCGAACCAGCCACCGGGAACCGCTGACGTCCCGGCTGATGAATTCCATCGCCCCCCGATCCAGAACTCCGGCGCGGGTTCGCTTGCCGATCGCATCGATCGAGAAAAGCTCGACGATTTCGTGCAGGGCATTCGCCACCACAAGCGTGTGAGGGGGGAGGGCTCCGCCTGTCTTCTGGGTGGCGGCATGGCTGTGATCCAAATCCCATGACACGGGTTCTCGTTCTGGCATCTGGCAAAGTCCCTTCAAGTCGCTGTTAGAGAGCGCTGCCTTGTTCCAAGCTTTGCGGAACTGGAGAGGTGTCCACGAAAAGGCCTTGCTGAACGAGCGAATGAATTGTTCACGGCTGTTGAATCCGGACTTTTTCGCCACATCCATGATCGAGATATCCGTGCGCATCAAAAGCGTGCGTGCGAGGGTCAGGCGATGCATGGTCAGATGTTCTGCAAAGCCTGAGCCGGTGGTTTCCTTGAGGATACGGATGAGTTGTCTCGGGCTCTTCTTGAAGTGCTTGGCGGCGTCATCGAGTTTGACCGAGTTTTCTAGCTGGCTGGAGAGCCATTCGTGGAGGTCGGTGGCAAATTGGTGCCTTGCGGGTGCTTGTGCCGGTTTGCACCCGCTATGGTCGCTTGCGCGAACATGGCGCACTAGGGCAAGCAACCTTTGCGCGGCAATGATGAGGCTCAGGTTGTCATTTTCGGCGGAGTGTTGTGAGTCCATGCTGATTTGGGCTTCACCAATGATCTCATCAAGTTGTTGCTGATGAGAGAGGTTCACGAGCTTGATGGACTGCGGGGGATGCTTGATGGACTTAACGGAGAGTCCATCTTTGGTGACGCCTAGGAAGAGATGGTGTTTGGTCTCATTCGCTGGGATTTCGTGTGTGCCTTCGGGGATGAAAGTGACCAAGACGGGCTCGTGGCCGTCGTTCCAGTGGTAATGGAAGCCAGGCCCGCTTTCCTTTAACTGCGAGTTCGTTTTGCTTGAAGATGCCGAAGCAGGGGCGCATCCCCGACCGCTTGACCAGCTCGAAGCGAGAATATGAAGTAGGGGGATAGCGGTATATCCGTTCAGCTTGCTCATGCGTTGGTCAGCGATGGTGGTGCCTAGCGGGCACTCAGTGGCGGAAAGACGTGAAGGGATACGGCATTGATATCAAGAGGGATTTTCATGATAACAAGCTGATGTCCTGGCCGCGTCTTATACCAAATCGCCGCGAGTAAAAGCGAAGATTTCTCGAAAATACCTGCTAGCCGCGCCGAATGGATCGTTCCATTCGCTGGGAAAAGGCGGGATGTCTGGGTTTCCGCTGTGCGGAATCAGTGCTCCTCGTCGTCGTGAGCGCTCGCGGCGTTGGTGCCGGAGCCCATGCCGATTCCGGGAATGACCTTGCGGACGAGCTTCTTGAGGCCGCTTTCGCCAGCTTCGATCTCCATTTCGGACTGACGAACTGCCTTTTCCCATGCTGGGGCGAAGCCGGGTGCCTGTTCACGCATCATGCGGACTGCGCTCTCGGTGATCTGATATTGCCGGTGCTCGGCACGGCCGGGCTTGTTTTGCAGGCCGGCCAAGGAGACACGGAGGTTTTCGTTTTGCCTCCGGAGCTCATCAAGTTCATCCTGGAGGGTTCGATTCCCTTGGGAGTTGATCTTGAGCTGAGTGTTGAGGTGCCCTTGGAGTTCGCGCAGTTCGCTTTCCAAGCGGCGCACATCACGGGACAAACGCAGTTTGGTGGTGAGTCCAGACTTCCATGCGAAGAAGGCGAAGGTGAATCCGATAAGGAGTCCCCAAACGAACTCATTTTGCATGATTTTGATGAACTGTTCCATGGAATTAGTGTGAGATATCTGAAGCGGTTTCGTTGGTGGTATGACCAAGAGCTGACTGAACTTCTGAAGTCAGATCGAGCGGGCTCTTGGCGTAGAGAATGAATGGCACACCAGTATTTGATTGGCCCGAGCTGTCGAGGACCCAATCGACCCCCTTCTTCTTGCCGATTTCGGCAGCCTTGGCGTGAATCTGGGCGAGGCTTTCCTCCATCTGGGCGACCATCTTGACGTTGATCTCTCGCAGGCGGTCACTGCGGAAACTCTCGTATTCACGATAAATGGTCGTGGCTTCCTGAAGCTTGAGTGAGTACTCGCGCTTGAGATTATCGCGGATGGAATTTTGAGGGTTCGTGGTGTCGGCAAGGGCCTGTTTGAGCCTGGCGCTAATTTGATCGAGCTCCTTCAGGACGGACTGATAGGCCCGAAGACGGGCGTCACGACCGATGGCTTCTCGCTCCGCTCTGATGGCCTCTGCCTGAGCCTTCGTAGAGGCGAGGGCGCGATGAATATCCGCAACCCGGACAACCGCGATCTTGGGACCAGCCTCCGCCACTCCGATCAAGGAGGCGAAAATGATGGTGACGGCGGCGCGGAACATCGGTGCGATCATGTACTCGCTTTCGCTGCCTGTCTAGTGCCCGAAACCGCAGGATGACCTGGATTCAACGGAAATCTGATGCATTCAGCGCTGCCAGCCGCCTCCAAGGGACTGAATGAGGCGTGTTACTGCCAAGGCGTGGGCGAGTTCGATGGCAAGAGCGGCCCGTTGTTCGTTGAGGGCGGTTCTTTCCGACTCTACGACTTCAAAGTAGTCGGCGACCCCGGCGTTGTAGCGTTTACGGGCGAGTGTGGCGGCGTCGTCGGCGCTAGCAGCTCCACGTTTCCGTGAAGCGCCGGCGACCGCAAGGTGACGAGCATCACCAAGCGAATCCTCGGTTTCCTGAATTGCGCTGAGGAGGGAGCCCCGATAGACGCCGAGAGCTTCGCGGTAAGCGGCTTCAGCTCGCGCTTTGTCCGCAAATCCAAGGCCGCCTTGAAACAGAGGGGCGGCGAGTTCGGGGGCGATTCCCCAGAGCTTCGACTTTGGATCGAAGAGATCCGTACTGCTGAGCGATCGGAAGCCGCCATCTCCGGTGATGGTGAGGCGTGGCAGGTAGGTCGCGATGGCCACGCCGATGTTTTCGCTGGCGTAGGCGAGCCGTCGCTCGTTGGCGGCGAGGTCTGGACGGCGGCGAAGCAGCTCCGATGGGACGGCGGATGGCGCGGTGGGAATGGTGGGGGTGCGACCGTTGGCGGCGAGGTGGAAGCCTGCAGCGCTTTGACCCGTTAGGACGGCGAGCGCGTTCTCGTAGCGGTCGCGCTGGGCGCGCAGCTGAGCGAGCTCGGCAGCGACGCTTTCGTCCTCGGTGACGGCGCGCTGGTAGTCGATCCTGCTGCTCGCACCCCCGTCAAAACGGGCTTTCATGAGTCGGCGCGCTTCACCACGTAGCTTCGCCGTTTTTTCCAGAAGGGCGATCTCAGCATCCGTGAAACGGATGGACATGTAGGCACGCGTGATCTCGCCTCGCAGCGAAAGGATCAAGCCCTGGTAATCATATCCGGCTGCCTCAAAATTGGCCTTGGCGGCACCGATGCTCCTGCGGACGCGGCCCCAGAGGTCGATCTCCCAACTTAGGTTCAAAGCGGAGCGATACTCGTTATAGACGCCAAATGAAAAGTTGGAGTTGGCGCTGTCTTTTTGGCGGCGGCCATAGGCGTCTGCCGTCACGGAAGGGGAAATGTCAGCACGTGCCAGTCCGAGGGCGGCGCGCGCTTGATCGTACCGGCCGAGCTCACTGCGCACGCCCTGGCCCTTGGTGTCGGCCCTTTTGATCAGTCTTGCGAGTTCGGGGTCATTGAAGAGGGACCACCATGAGCCCTCAGGCGGTGCCTGAGTGAAGCCGCTGTTCTTGAAGGCTGCTTCGAGTTTTACCTCGGGGGCGGCGTAGTCCGGGCCAACGGCGCAAGAGCAGAAAAACGGCACAGCGAGCACACCAAGCGTGCCGAGCTTTCGAGGGAAGGGAGTTCGCATGAGAGAGAAATTTACAGGGTCTCTGGCCGAGGTTGTTTCAGGGCAAAAATCACGCTGAGGACGGCGGGAACGAGGAATACGGTGAAGATCGTGCTGACCGTGAGGCCGCCGACGACCACCGCGCCAAGCCCGCGGTAGAGCTCGGAACCCGCACCGGGCATCACCACGAGAGGCAGCATGCCACCGACCGAGGTCAGCGTGGACATGAGAATCGGCCGCACCCGGCTGCGAACGCTTTCCACCACAGCCTGCATCGGGGCGAGCTTGTCGTTGTTCATGAAATTGAGTGCCTGGTGGACGATCAGGATCGCATTGTTCACCACCACGCCAGCAAGAATCACGAAGCCGAGAATCGTCAGCATGTCGAGGTTCTGAACCGGCATGTAGCGGTCGCCCTGGCTGAGGTGATGCACCACGGCAAGACCAAGGAAGCCTCCGAAGGTGGCCAGCGGAACGCTGAGCATGATCACCAGCGGGTAGCTCCAACTTTGGAACAGGACGACCATGAGGAGATAGATGACGACAAAGGCGAGCATGAGGCTGCTGGAAATGGTTCCGACGACGGTGCCATCGCCAAGCAGCGAGTTCTTGATGTCAGCAAGCTTGCCGGCCGAGCCGGAAAGGCTGACATCGACTCCCGGTGGGATCGCGCCGCTCTCCTTCATGCTTGAGACCACTTCGGTTACCTGATTGATGACCGTTTCCAAGGGCTGGCCGGCTGGCGGGGTGAGTTCGAGGGTGACGGCGCGTTGGCGGTCGACGTGGCGAATCTGATCCGGTCCGCGGACACGTTCCAAGGTGGCGATGGAACGGAAGTCCACGATCTCTCCAGATGGCGTGGCGAGTGGAAGGTCAAGTAACTTGTCGAGTGGCTGCTGGTCCCTATCTCGCTTTGTTAGAATCTTGATGTCCTTGAGTTCGCCGTTTTGCTCATAGTCGCGGAAGAGGACGATGCCATCACCCCCTGCTTGCACCGCCACCCCCATGTCGGAGCGGGTCATGTCGAGTTCGCGGAGTCGCTCGTCGTTCGGGACGATCCGCATTTCATCGAGCGGAAAGGCGAAGTTCGGCGGTGCGGGGGTGATGTTAGAACGGGGATCCAAGATACCCCTCAAGGCACCCATGGTGGCACCGGCGGCGCCTGAGACGGCATCAAGATCGCGACCTCTGAAGTCGATCTGTACGGCAGATCCCGTCGATCCGCCGACGCGGAAAAGCGGCATCTGTTGTGCGAAGGCAAAGGTATCGGGAGTGGCCGCGCCGGATGTCGCAGCGTTGAAGGCCGGAACAAGGTCGGGGATTTTCGTCTTATCGGCGGAGATACCGCCGTGAAACATCCGTCCTTCGAACGAGACGAGGAAATAGTTTTCGAGTGCTGGAGGCGTGATCATTTCTCCAGAGCCGTCACCGAGCGGCACCCGCTGGATGTTGTTCTCGACGACCACCTTGCCGCCGGACATGCGGGTTTCGATGCCGTATTTATCGGGGGTGGCTTCCCAAAGTGGTTCGATCTGCTTTTCGATGCGCGCGCCCATTTGTGAGAGGGCTTCGAGGTTGTAGCCGGGTGGCGGGAAGAGCAGGCCGAAGACAAGATTACGGTTTCCTTTTGGCAGGTAATCCAGCGGCGGCAGAAGGATCTTGGTTCCGATGATCGTGACCAAGGTGAAACTGGCGATGACCGTGAGACGCCCCGCCCAAGTGGCAGTGATGACGGAGACCGCGCCAGCGGCAAGGTCCGGCATCTTTTCAAAGAGAATCGCAAAGGGGCGGAAGGGGGCTCCTAGGATTTTGAAGAAACGTGAACCGAAGATCCGATCGAAGAGCGAGGGACCGTCACCGGTTTCGTGCGGCGTCAGCCACTTGCCCGATGCGACGGGAATCACGGTCAGACTGACGACAAACGACAGGCTCACGGCGGCCATGAGGGCGAGGGCGATGTCACGGAAAAGCTGCCCGGCTTGTTCCTGGATCATGAGGATGGGGGCAAAGACCACGACGGTTGTCATCGTCGAGGCGAGCACCGCCCCACCGACTTCAATCGCGCCATCACGCGCAGCGGTGGTGGGTTTTTTGCCCATTTCCAAATGGCGGAAGATGTTCTCGATGACGACGATGGCATTGTCAACGACCATGCCGACGGCGAAAGCGAGGCCGGCGAGTGAGATGATATTAATCGAACGACCGAGGGCCACCAGCACGGTGAAGGAGGCGATGGTTGAGACGGGAATCGCGATGGCGATGATGCCGACCGCACGCAAGCTGCGCAGGAAAAAGAGCAGCGTGATGGTGGCAAGAATACCGCCAAGAATGAGGTTGGAGCGGACGAGCTCGAAGGCGTCTTCCACGTAAGTCGATGCGTCGTAAGTTTGCACCAACTCGAGAGTTCCATCCATCCCGAGCTGTCGGGCTTTTTCGTCTAACAGTGCGCCGGGTCGGTTCAGATCCGCCACCTCAGCCTGGAGCATTCGCATCGTTTCGAGCAGGTTCGCGCCGCGCTGGAGTTGGAAGTTGAAAAAGGCAGCCCGCTGTCCGCGCGACCGGACCCATGAGCTCGGTTCTTTCCAGTCGTTGCGGATTTCGGCGACGTCGCCGAGGTAGACCGGCCCGGCTTCATCTCGGAAAATGATCATCTTTTCCGCTGATTGGGGCGTGTCGAAGCGACCGGTCGCCCGAATCCGGAAATCGCGTTTTCCCTGCTCGATTTTGCCGCCAGAGAAGTTGGCGTTGGCCGCCGTGATACCGCTGCGTAGTTGGGCAAAGGTGATGCCGCGCTGGGCGAGGGCGTTGGGGTCGACGACGATCTGAAGTTCTGAGGCCGTGGCTCCTCGCACGCCAACTTCGCTGATGCCGGGAATCCTTTCGAAGCGCGGCTTGATGCTGCGATCCATGAAATCGTAGAGCTGGCCCGGATTGTAGTTGGGGTCAGTCGAAAAAAGACCGATCCATGCAATGTAGTCGGCGGACTCCGGGTCGATATCCTGGACGACTGGTTGGAGGACTCCGTCCGGGTAGCCGGGGACTTCGTCGAGCTTTTGGAGGACCTCGTTCTGCGCTTCGGAAATATCGGTGCCGGTTTCGAACTCAAGGCGGATGGTTCCCTGGCCAGCAGCGCTGGTGCTGATCATCGATTTCAGCCCGGTGATCTCGCCGAGAACTTTTTCCTGCTCTTCGACGATGTCGGATTCGATTTCGTCTGACGAAGCGTTTTCCCAGTTGGTGGTGACGGCGATCACCACGGACGAGATTTCCGGCGTCATCCGGACCGGCACCTGAGTGATGGCGAGGATGCCGGTAAATACGGCAAGCATCGTACCAACCGCAATGGTGATCGGTTGGCGGATCAGGGGCTCGATGAGATTTCTCATGGATCAGCGTGGGCTTGGGTTCCCGGTTTGACCGCGTGTTTCCTCCCACGGTTTTGGATCAAGAGGAGTGCCGGGAAAGAGGCGTTCGTTGCCTTCAACAATGACCTGATCACCGGCTTTGAGGGTGCCGGCGGCGATGATGGATTCACCGTTGCGCTCGTAGAGCAGTTCCACTGGAACTTGCTTCGCCGTTGGCGGACCCTCCTCGGAAGTGTCGGGAATGAAAACGTGATTGCCGGAGTAGCTCTTGAGGATGGCATCCGCAGAGATGATCAACTGTCTGGCAGGTAGGCCGAGCGGCACACTGGCTTCCACGGATGAACCCGGTGTGAGGAGGTTTTCCGGATCGGGAATGTGGGCGATCAAGCTGAAGCTGCGTGAGCGGCCTGCCACATCAGGAACGAGGGAAATCTTGTCTGCCTGAATGCTCTCCTGCTGACCCGGCAATCGCATTTGCACGGATTCGGGTGAGGCTTGCTTGAGCAAGGATGCTTTGCGCTCGGGCAACTGAAGCCACGCTTCGACTTCGCCGGTGGAGACGAGGGTGATGACGGCGTCACCCTCGTTGACCCATTCGCCCAACTCGGTATGCACGGCGACGACGCGTCCGGAGAAAGGGGCTTTGATTTCGAGATCATTGAAGCGGACATCGAGGATATCGAATCGCTTGGATGCGACTTCGATGGCTTCCTTCGCGGCGTTCACTCGGGCAGCGGAGACTTTCATTTCACGAAGGCTGTCGAGGTATTCGCGCTCGGCGACGGCTCGTTCATCCCACAAGCCCCGCATCATGTCCTCGTCGAGTACCGCTCGATCGTGTTCTGCTTCGCGCTGGGTCAGCTCGGCTTTCGATGCGGTTAGGGCGGCAGTGGCCTCTTGCTTGAGAGCTTCGAGCCTTCTTGTGTCCAGTCTGGCGATGACGGATCCGGCTTCAATGAGGTCTCCCTCGTCGGCATTCAAAGAATCGACCGCGGCCGATTCCCTCGCGGCGACTTCTG
Source organism: uncultured Haloferula sp. (assembly GCA_964628795.1). GTDB lineage: Bacteria > Verrucomicrobiota > Verrucomicrobiia > Verrucomicrobiales > Akkermansiaceae > Haloferula. Next base: position 29,544 of record CAZVMS010000257.1, read on the forward strand.
CACGACGCACGGCGCGAATGGTTCCGGTGACGGCGAGATGTTCGACGACTTCCCGCTCTTCGACGGGTCTGATAATGACCGTGCTGGGCGGCCTGCCACCAGGCTTTCCGGTAGGGGCGTTCTCGGGCTTGGCGTCACGTAAGGCCTTCCAACCGAACCACATGGTGATGCCGAGAACCATAAGAATGCCGATCCATGCAACGGATTGGCGTGATTGGGATGATGAACTCATGAAATTTGAAGGGGTTGGGAAAGCTGTTAGATACCGGGGCTCAGTCCATGGAGGTCCGGATGCAGTTCCGCGCCGATGATGCGACCGAAGGCCCCGGCGAAGTGGCGGACTCTTTCCGGGTCGTTGTGGATGCGAGCCTGGGCGGAGCACCCTTCCATCATGGAGAAGATGCAGTCGGCGGTTTCCTTGGGGTCGTCGATCGAGATGTCACCTTGCTCGTTGGCCTCACGCAGAGTTGCCTCGAGGTAGCCTTGATATCGATCGAGCATTTCACGGATCGTGGCCGCCACTTCCGGTTCGATGGATGCCGTTTCGGTGCCGAGATTGAAATAGGGACATCCCAGCACCCGGCCATGATCCCGCTGGCAATCGAGCGCTTTCTGATACCAAAGCTCGATCATGCGTTCGAAACGAGCCAGTGGAGGCCGGGTGGGCGAATAGACTGCCTCGATGATCGGTTGGCTCGAAGTTGCCCAAAGATGCTCAAGCGCCGCGACGGCGAGATCGGTCTTAGATTTAAAGAAATGGTAGAAGCTGCCTTTGCGAACATCGGCGCGCTCGCAGATCGCGTCCACCGAGGTGGAACCGTAGCTCCGCTCCCAGATGGCGGTAATCATCGCTTCAAGCAAGCGGATGCGGGCGGTGCTCAGCGGCGGCATGCGGGGACCACTACTTGACGATTCCGTCAAGTCAATCCAGCTTGTTGACTATTTAGTCAAAAACGGGGAGTTGCATGAATTTACCCTCCGCGATCGCGTTCTCAGTGATCGCGTAATAGCTAAGTCTGAGATTCTGAGGCACTCTTGGCACATCAACTGAGCAGCCCCACCGATCAACTGAGTTTTCCACCTCCCCCCAAACGGAAATTTTCAGTACCGGATTCGGGATGTTCATGGGATCAAACAACCCCACCACTGACTGGTATCAACAAAAGTAGCCCGCGATTCTCCTTTCGGAAGATCACGGGCTACTTTTTTCTCTCCGGACGCGAGCTCCGGAGAGGGAATGTATGAGTTCTTGTGGGGTGAATCAGTCAGCAATTGGTGCGGCGGAAAGCTGCCGTTCATGACCCCAGAAGCCCCAGACGACGGCACCGAGGCCGAAGGTCAGGAGTGCAAGGGGAACGTTCTTTCCGATGGCTAGCAGAGTCGGATCGAATGCAGCCTGATTGAAGGGTGTGACGTGGTGAGAGAAGATTAAAATGCCAATGCGTCCAATCAGCAGCGAGATTGCACCCCAAATCATCATCGTGCCGCCCGTGGAACCCCAGCGCCTGGAGAGGCGGATCGCCGCCAGTGCGACGAGGCCTAGGCCAATGACGCCAAAGACATCCATCAGAAAGCCCTGGGTAATGACGAGTTCGAGAAGGAGATTCATCACAGTGACGGTTCAGTTTGAGGGGTGACAGCGACTACGCGAGGAGCTGGGGCGGGTTCGAAGACGCGAGCGTGAATCGCAAGGCCCAAACCAAAGAGTAGCCATCCACCGTTCATGGAAAAGAGCTTCACCAAGTGCCAGCCCATCGCGATGCCAGCATCGGCATTCGGGTAAAACCTCAGCAAGTCGATCGGTAAAACGACCCTCGCCTGATAGAGAGGAAGGGTGACTGAGTAACCCAATGCGAGAAGCAGAGCCCCTAACATCAGGATCCGTGACGACCATCCGCTCGTGTGGCGCGTTAGGCGCCACGCGACGAATAGAAGTGAGAGTCCCATGACGATCAAGAAGACTGGCCGCATGGCATCAATCGATGCCATGGGAAGGAGGACGGGGGGGAGAGGCATGAACGTGAACAATGCATCTTATGAGTCATTGGGGAAGAAGCATTAACTTAAGACAAAATGACTGCAAATTTAGTCCGAAATCACACTACACGACAAAATTTCGAATCAGAGGTCGTCTGATAATCACTTCAAAAAACTCAGAGAGTGCTTCGGCGAAACGTTGCGGGCGGATCAGCATGCGGTGGAGGCTTTCGAATCCTCGACGGAAGATGCTCTTGG
>CAZVMS010000258.1:0-5382 GCA_964628795.1 uncultured Haloferula sp.
ACCAACTCGGCTTCACCCTGCCCCCTCAGCCCCCGCCCGAAATCAGAAATCCAAAGCCTGTGGTGTAGACCTATTGATAAAATGAACGCAATCTCAACGATTCCGGCCCAAAAACCCATCTAACAGCGAAATTCGGGCTAACGTTTCCCGATCATCTTGGGTGGAATCACATACATCAGCACGGCGTGCCATGCGGGTGGATGGATCTCGACACCGATCAGGGAACCTTTCCTCACTTCCACCGAGCTCCCCGAACAACCTAACAGCCATTCGACGAGACTTGAAAAATCAGGTTCGTGACCAACGATCATGACTCGGTCAAAATCCACGAAGGCCCGTAACTCCTTGATCGCCGTTTCAGGATCCATCCCGCAATCGAGCCACGACTGCATCACCGGACCAGGCATCTCTGCGGTTTCACAGAAGGTCTCGGCGGTTTGCCTCGCTCGCAGGCGCGGGCTGGTCAGGACAACATGAGGTCGCCGATCAATCGCATGAAGGAGTCGCGCCGCCCGCTTGGCCTGATCGTGACCTTTCTCGACCAAAGCCCGCTCGAAATCGCCGCCAGAATTGGCGTCCTCCGCTTTGCCGTGTCTGAGAAGCATCAATTCCATAAGCGATGCAAACTTACATGGTCATGCCGCCATCGACCGCAAGCACCTGACCGGTGATGTAGCGGGCGTCCGCACTGGCGAGGAACAGGGTCACCTTCGCAATGTCGTTCACTGTGCCAAACTCAGCAAGCGGAATGGTTCCTCTGACTTCCTCCCGAAGTTTTTCGGGGAGTTCATCGGTCATGTCAGTCGTGATGAATCCTGGAGCAAGCGCATTGCAGGTCACTTTGCGCCCCGCGAGCTCTCGCGCGACAGACTTGGTGAAACCAATCAACCCTGCCTTGCTCGCTGCATAATTGGCTTGGCCGGCATTTCCGATCAGGCCGATCACCGAAGCGATGTTGATAATCCGCGGGTCCTCGGCCTTCATCATGACGCGCATGAAGGATTTCACCGTATTGAAGGCACCCTTCAAATTCGTATCGAGCACCGTCATCCAATCCTCCTCCTTCATCCGCATCAAAAGTCCATCACGGGTCACCCCGGCGTTATTCACCAAAATATTCACCGTCCCAAAGTCCGCGACGATCTGCTTGCCGAGCTCCTGCACGGCGTCGTGATCCGCCACGTCGATCGCGTAGGCTTTCGCGGCTCCGGGATGCTCGGCGTTGATCTCTTCAGCCGTTTTACCACAGCTCGACTCGCTCCGGCTGACCACCGCCACCTTTGCTCCTTCGGCAGCAAATGCCTTGGCAATGGCTCCACCAATTCCCCGGCCACCACCGGTGACCACTGCGACTTTTCCTTCAAAGCGTTGCATGTGGGCCGAGCCTGTCCTCCTGCGGCGCGCCTGCCAAATCCAAATTGTCCGCTCACGTGCTCAAGCCGTCCTTGCCCTGCCCCGATCGAGGTGCATGCTCTCCGTCGACATGGAATGGAATGCCGTAGGACTCACGATTCTCATCGCGCTAGTGATGCTTTGGAACATCGACTTCGTGGTCACACTTCTTAACCTGAAGGCGCTGTCGCCGGAGCTGCCCGATGAGTTTGCCGACGTCTTTGATGCCGAGACTTACGCCAAATCCCAGCAATACACCCGCGAGTCCGCCCGCTTCGGCATCTTGGAATCGGTCGCATCCCTATTCATCCTGCTCGCCTTCTGGCTCGTCGGCGGTTTCGGCTGGCTTGACCAACTGACTCGATCATGGACCGCCAACGAACTGCTCGTCGGGCTCTGCTTCCTCTCGCTGCTGTTTCTTGGTCACTACCTGATCAACCTCCCTCTCTCGATTTACTCGACCTTTGTGATCGAGGAAAAATTCGGGTTCAACAAGACGACGCCCGCAACCTTTGCTGGCGACCAGGTAAAATCGTTGCTCCTCAGCGCCGTGCTCGGCCTCCCGCTGGCTGCCGGGCTGATCTGGATTTTCGGCAACGTCCCTCACGCATGGCTCTGGGCGTGGATCCTTTTCACCGCTGTCCAGCTCCTGCTGATGTGGCTCGCCCCCGCGGTTATTCTTCCGATGTTCAACAAGTTTGAGCCGATGAAGGACGGAGCCCTCAGAGAGTCCATCGAACGCATGGCGAAAAAGTGTGAATTCCCGCTCACCGAAATCTCGGTCATGGACGGCTCCAAGCGCTCCACCAAGGCCAATGCCTACTTCACCGGATTTGGCAAGACCAAGAAAATCGCGCTCTACGATACGCTTGTCGAAGAACAGAGCGAGGACGAACTGGTCGCCGTGCTCGCCCATGAAATTGGCCATTTCAAATGCAAGCACATCATCCAGCGCCTGCTGGTCGCCATCGCCCAAAGTGCCGCTCTCTTCTATCTACTCGGTCTCGTCATCAATCCCGATGGAACTTTCGCCCGCATGCTTTTCGATTCCTTCGGCGTGACCACAATTTCAACTCATGTTGGCCTAGTACTCTTCGCCCTTCTCTTCAGTCCGGTCAGCCGAATCCTTGGCGTCTTTTCCAATGCCTGGTCCCGACGCCACGAGTTCGAGGCCGATGCCTATGCCGCAAATGCCATGGATACCTCCGAGCATCTCATCAGCGCCTTGAAAAAGCTCTCGGCCAAGAACCTTTCCAACCTCACGCCGCATCCCATGCGGGTGATGCTCGACTATTCCCATCCTCCCATGCTTGAGCGAATTCATGCTCTACGTGCGAAAAACCATTAACCATTATCTCCATGTACGCTCCAGACCCTAACCGTTATGATGGTCGCATGCCTTACCGGCGTTGCGGTGAATCCGGGATTCAATTGCCACCCATCTCCCTCGGCTGTTGGCACAACTTCGGTCACGTCGACGACCAACACGAAGCCCGCGCCATTCTCCGCCGCGCCTTTGATCAAGGGGTGACCCACTTTGACCTCGCCAACAACTACGGTCCGCCTCCCGGGAGTGCCGAGGAAAACATCGGGCGCTTCCTTGCGGAAGACTTCGCTTCTCACCGCGACGAACTGATCATTTCCACCAAGTCCGGTTACCTGATGTGGGATGGCCCCTACGGCAATTGGGGTTCGCGAAAGCAGATGCTCTCATCGCTCGATCAATCACTCCGTCGACTTCGCCTTGATTACGTCGACATCTTTTATCACCACCGTCCCGATCCTGAGACGCCCTTGGAAGAAAGCATGTCGGCGCTCGCGACAGCGGTGGAACAAGGCAAAGCCCTCTATGTCGGACTTTCGAACTACCCCTACAAGAAGTTAAAGAAGGCGGTAAGAATGCTCGAAGACATGGGTGTCCCCTGTCTCATCTATCAGCCATCCTACTCGATCCTCAATCGCACCCCGGAGCCACGCATCCACCCTTGGCTGGAAGCGCATGGCATTGGCTCGATTCCCTTTAGTCCACTCGCGCAGGGCATGCTGACGGCCAAATACCTCAAAGGGATTCCGGCCGGTTCACGTGCCGATCGAGCCGATGGATTTCTTCAAAAGGAGCAGGTCGATGCACAGATAGAAACCCTTCGCGCGCTTGATAAAATTGCGACTGAAGCTGGAGTGCCTCTCCATCATCTCGCTCTCCGCTGGGTCATGGATCAACCCGGAGTCACCTCAGCCCTGATCGGCGCACGCACCGTCACCCAGCTTGATGATTCGCTGGCCGCCATCCATTTGGAGCCACTCGATCAGGACACGCTCGACGCCATCGACGAGGTCGCGCCGGTCAAAAATTAGTCCCATACCACATGGAGATCGCCCTTCACACGGCCTCGACCGCGTGAAGGGTCACCTCGTGTTCAAGGCAAAGCGCTTCGATCCGATCACGCTCCAGAAGCAGCGTCCGCCCCGCTTCGACGGCGATGGCCTTCACCCCAGCCTGTGAGCATACTTCGATCGTCTGAGGCCCAATGACCGGCACATCAAAGCGGAAGTCCTGATTGGGCTTCGAGACCTTTACCAGCATGACATCCTTACCGCGGCCAAGTTCGCCGCCACGGCGGACACAATTGTTCGTCCCTTCGAATGCCTCGACTGCAAGCACGGTCCCATGGCGGATGACCACGGTCTGGCCGATATCAAGCCGGCTGGTTTCCTTGGCGATCCGAAATCCGAAGGCGGCGTCCTCAAGTTGCCGCTTTTTGAAGACAGGCCCAAAGACATGACCTGCTGGTGGCAGCAGATCTTCGAGAAAGGTCGTAGCTGGAAGAAGATCGATGGACTCCTTCTCCAGCTCGCCAGCCACCGCCCCGAAAAGCGACTCCGCATTGCGCTCCTTGATTTTCGCGAGAACCATCAGCGTCCGCAGGTCGGGCCGAAGATCAAAAAGGTTTTTCGGGGCTACTTGTCCGACCATGATGGCCTCCATTACCTCCTGCGATTTGAAGAACTTGATCACCTTTCCGAGTTGTCCAACGCGCAACCATGCAATGGCATCGACCTGATCTTCCAGATTCGGACTTGCCTCACCCTCCACGGCCGCCGCCACCAAGCGGATTCCCGGTGCCTTCGCCCGAGCTGCCCGAATGAAGATTTCGGGATAGACGCCCTTCCCCGCAATGATACCGATCGTCCTCGTGTCCTCCATGCCTCATCAAGAGATTGAAAATAGCGGCTGTGGGACTCGAACCCACACTCCGAAGAACTCGATTTTGAGTCGAGCGCGTCTACCAATTCCGCCAAGCCGCCTTGGGAATGAGGCGGATACTGCGTGGCCCATCGAGCTCACGCAAGCGACAATTGAACCCTAATTGATGAAACGCACCCGCGCGCCATTCGGGAAAAAAGACCTCGCCCCGGGCGACACAGGGCTCTCCCCCCAGATCGCCCCGAGCCGCACCGGAGCGAAGCCGGGTGAGTATGGCAATTCTTCACCTTCGGGCAACACTCGATCCGCCGGATGTCAGCATTCCCTTTGAGATGGAGTTTCAGCGCTCATGGGATCGAACATTGCCCGCACGCTGATTGGCTGATTTCATGGCTTCAGCATCGATGAGCCCACCCCAAACCATTGCCCTCTTCGGCGGCACGTTTGACCCCATTCACCTCGGGCACCTGAGGATCGCCGAATTGGCTGTCGAGGCCTTAGAACTCGATGAAGTCCGCTTCTTGCCCTGTAGGATATCTCCTCACAAGACCGGGCACCCCCCGACTCCAGCCTGCCATCGTCTTGAAATGATGCGCCTCGCGATTCGGAATTACCCTTGGGCAGTCGCTGACGATTACGAGCTGATAGGGCCCGAACCCTCGTATTCCTACCTGACCGTTGCCGAAGTTCGACGCAAGCATCCGTCCGCGAGGATCTTCTGGATCATGGGTTACGATCAATGGAACGCCCTTCCCCGCTGGAAGGAACCCGAGAAGCTCGCAGGC
>CAZVMS010000259.1:0-35378 GCA_964628795.1 uncultured Haloferula sp.
AGTTTCTTTTCGTCGATCTTGTCCTTGGCGCGGCCCACGAGCGAAGGAAACCAGAAATCAACTAACAGTACAAGTGACGGTTTTGTCACATTCAGAAATTCGTTTCAACAAGCAGCGAGCATGCCGAACACTACTGGATCCGACCTCAATCTCCGAACCACCAAAGATTTAGTGTGGTGGACGGACCGTGAGCAGATCCAATCCGCCACCCCCCTCGACGTCGCACTTCGCACCCATCAACCTGAGAAGATCAAAGCCCTCCTCGCCACTGGTGCCAAAGTGGCCACCGACGACCTCTTCATGCTTGTCAAAAACAACCAAGCCGAACTTTTCGCCCTGCTTCTGCAGCACGTCCCCGACTTTAGCCCAAACGATCCCAAAGCATCCCGACTCCTCGAAGCCGCCGCCAAGGCAGACATGGATGTCGCCCCTCTCATTGCCAAGGGCGCGAAACCTCCAGCAGATTGGCTTGAAGCGGGTTTCCCCAGCACCCAAGCCTCGATTCTCTATCTTTTGCAAGAGGCCTTCCTCTATCCGAAACTCGCCTCCGATAACACGGTCTGGCTGATCCGATCCAAGTGGTGGAATACCGGGGAATTACGCATTCCACTCGCAGACAAGTCTCAGAATCCCGAGCTACCATCGACGGCCCAAGCTCTCCTCGATTCGGATATCGCATCCCAGCTCAATTTCTTCAACAACGACAACGATTCCGACAACGACGAACTCGAAACCCGCTGGAACCTCTGGAGAAAGAACGACCAAGGAAAACTCACCGCTATTGAACTCGACCTCACCAGCGCCGTCAAACTGCCCGACCTGAACTGGGGCGACATCGTCGAAGTGCGAACTCTCGGACACCCACTTGGAAAGCCGGGAGTCACCGCACAAAGTTACTGCGGCAAATCAAACTCAACCTACTGGAACCTTCTCCGCCGCATTTCTTTTCCGATCCAAATCACCCGGGGTGAAGAGATTACAGATCTCACCGTCCGCGGTGATTGCCTCAGCTATGATCCTACTAAACCCATTGTCCCTCTTCTTCCGGCGGGATTTCTTTCCAAGCACCTCTATCCCGACGAATACCATCAGGCCCTCAGCAAATCTCTGGCGGTGATCGTGCACCGCGATGGATGGGATCCCATCAGGCTCTCATCCAACACCAAGGAATGGCTAACTTTCCCCCTTCAGGCAAATGACCGCATCGCCGTCGATGCCTCTCTCAAGGACGAATCCGTAACCCGCGAAACCTTCCTCGACATCGTCTGGGGCTACCACGCCTACCCCAGCACCCGCACCGTCGACAACTTCATCGCCGGCCTCCGAGGAAAAATCGAACTCGACCCCGCGAATCCCGGCCACCTCATCACCGTCCGTGGCCAAGGCTACCGCCTGAACCTGTCGTAGCCGACACGCGCCCGCCATCTTCCAGCCACGTCGTGGCTCATCATGTTAGCCGTGGACTTCGAGTCCACGGTCCTCGCGACTTAAGCTCTCGCGTCAGCCGACGCATCACCCCCCGGACTTCGCCAATCAAGTGACTCGCTTCCCGGAAATCGGCTGCTAGCGTGGACATCAATGAAGCTCTCGAACCTCTATCTCCCCATCGCCTTCCTCGCCCCACTCACGCTTTTCGCCGAAGAATCCATCGAACGCCTCGACCCCGCCCTCGACGCGATCATCGCCCCCGACACCCCCATCGAAACCCTCTGCACCGGCTTCGATTGGGCGGAAGGACCCGTGTGGGATGAAAAAAACGAGCGACTCCTTTTTTCCGACGTCCCTCGCAACACCGTCTACCAATGGAAGCCCGGCGACTCCGAAGCCAGCGTATTCCTGAAACCCTCAGGCTTCACCGGCGTTTCAAAATACAGCTCCGAACCCGGCTCGAACGGCCTCGCCTTTGATAAGCACGGACAACTCATCAGCTGCGAGCATGGCGACCGCCGCGTCTCCATCCTCACCGAAGGCGGCGGAAAGATGACCCTCGCCGATCGCTACCAAGGCACCGCCGGATACCGCTTCAACTCACCAAACGATCTCACCATTCACTCGTCCGGAGCCATCTACTTCACCGACCCTCCCTATGGCCTCCCGCGCGATAACCCCGAGAAATTCCGCGAACTCGATTTTTATGGCGTCTATCGCTACGCCGCCGATGAAGGAGTCACCCTTCTAACAAAAGCACTCGACCGACCAAACGGCATCGCCCTTTCACCCGACGAAAAAACCCTCTACGTCGCCCAATCCCACGCCCCCCACCCCGTCATCATGGCCTACCCCGTCAAAGAAGATGGCACCATCGAAGACGGCACCGTCTTCTTCAACGCAAAGGGCCTGAAGGGACCCGGCATGCCCGATGGCATGAAAGTCCGCTCTGACGGCACCGTATTCGCCACCGGTCCGGGTGGACTCCTCATTATCCATCCTTCCGGCAAGCTCCTCGGCCGCATCCTCTGCGGACGCCCCACCGCGAACGTCGCCTTCGGGCCCGATGGAAAAGAGATCTACCTCACCTCCGACGACCGCATCCTCAGAGTTGCCCTCAAACCGATCTCCAAGTAAACCCCTTCAAACACCGACTCCCATGAAAGCCCTGCTCCTCACCCTCGCCTTCGCCGCCCCCTTGCTTGCCGACGAATTACCGGCATCTCTCGCCCTCAAAACCGCCGCCAGCGCCTTCCTCGCCTCCCTTGATGACGTCCATCTCAAGCAGGCAAAGATCCCCTTTGCCGACGAAGAACGCGAGAACTGGCACTACACGCCCCGAGATCGAGCCGGCCTCGCCCTCAAGGACATGAATGAGGCACAAAAAAACGCGGCCGTCGGATTGGTCACTGCCGTGCTAAGCGAAAAAGGTGCCTACAAGGCCGCTCAAATCATCTCACTCGAAGCCGTCCTCGCCAGCATGGAGAACGACCCCGTCAAGCGCGATCAAGAAAAATACTTCACCGCGATCTTCGGTGAGCCCGGCGACCCAAAGGGCTGGGGCTTTCGTGTCGAAGGCCACCACCTCTCGATCAACATCACCGTCGTTGACAACAAGGACATCTCGGTGACGCCCTCTTTCATGGGCAGCAATCCTGCGGAAGTCCGCGAGGGCGAATCCAAAGGCCTGCGCCCTTTGGCCGCCGAAGAAGACCTCGGACGCGCCCTCGTCACCAGCCTCCTCGAGACCGGGAAAAACGATGTCATTTTCGACAAGAAAGCGCCCAGGGAAATCCTCACAGGCGAAGACCGCGCCGCCAAACAACTCACACCCGTCGGCATCACCAGTGCCGCTATGACAGTGGAGCAACACAAAGCTCTCATGGAGCTCATCACCGAATACACCGGTCGCTATCGTGACGACCTCGCCGAAGCCGATCTCAAAAAAATCCGCTTGGCTCGCAAGGATCAGCTCTACTTCGGCTGGGCCGGGTCAACCAAGCTGAGCGAAGCCTACTACTACCGCATCCAAGGACCCACCTTCCTCATCGAAGCCGCCAACGTCCAAAACAATGCCAACCACATGCACACTGTCTGGCGCGATCTGGAAGGTGATTTCGGGCGCGACGCGCTCAAGGAGCACGTGTCCCACGACCACTGAGATCTCCCCACCCATCGCCACGCAAATGGGGGATAAATCGGCACATCCCTCGACGTAGAAAGGCTGGTTTTTTCAGAACCTGCCCAAACTTTTCCCAGCCCATCCGTCGACGCCGATCAGCATGCTCAGACTCCTCCTCATCACCGCGATCTCTGCGCCCCTTTGGCTCCTTCCAGCCATGGCCGAAGTCGACTTCGCCCACGACGTCCGCCCGATCCTTAACGCCAACTGCCTAGGGTGCCACGGCGGGGTCAAGGAAGCCGGCGATGTCTCCTTCATCTACCGCGAACAAGCTCTCGGTAAAGGCGAGTCAGGCAAACAGGTCATTGTTCCCGGAGATCCCGATGCCTCCGAAATGATCGTCCGCATCCTCTCCACCGATGAGGATGAAGTGATGCCTAAACCCGCCCACGGCCCGCCACTCAAAGCCGAGGAAATCGAAACCCTCCGCCAGTGGATCAAGGAAGGTGCCCGGTGGGGAGAACACTGGTCCTTCGTTCCTCCTGAAAAACATGATCCACCTAAAGTCGCCAACACATCGTGGCCGCGTAGCGACATCGATCGATTCGTCCTCGCCCGCATCGAAAGCGAGAATCTAACACCTTCCAAGGAAGCCGACAAAGCATCACTCCTCAGGCGCCTCTCGCTCGATCTCACCGGCCTTCCTCCTACGCTCGACGAGCTCGACACCTTCATCGCCGACACCTCACCGGATGCCTATGAAAAGCAAGTCGACCGACTACTCTCGTCACCAAGCTTTGGCGAGCGCTGGGCCAGCATGTGGCTCGACCTCGCCCGCTATGCCGACTCCGAAGGCCTCGGAGTCGATCGCCGTCGCAATGTCTGGAAATACCGTGACTGGCTGATCGACGCCTTCAACCGCGACCTCCCGTACAACCAGTTTACCATCGATCAACTCGCCGGAGATCTCATCCCGAACGGATCCCTCGATCAAAAGATCGCCACCACCTTTCAACGCCTTACCCAAGCCAATGAAGAAGGCGGCACCGATGACGAAGAGTTCCGGGTCACCGCCGTCCTCGATCGGGTCAGCACCACCTGGGAAGTCTGGCAGGGACTGACATTCGGCTGCGTCCAATGCCACAGCCACCCCTACGACCCCATCAAACACGAGGAGTTTTATGAGTTTGTCTCGTTCTTCAACCAAACGGTCGACGCCGATCTAAGCGAAGACCTCCCCAAGCTCCAGGTTCCCCTCGCCGACACCCAATACGCCCGAGCTAACGAACTCCAGAACACGATCCTTGAGACCGAAGCCAAGCTTCATCAAATCCGCGCCGAAGTCGCCGAGAATTCGCACTGGTCCCCGACAAGAGGCATGCAGGCCACGGCGACAAAGGCCAAGCTCACCATTCTCGAAAACAAGGGAATCGAAGAATACCAAGCCGACTCCAATGTCGAATCCGGCGCGGTTTATCAGCTCACCTTCCCCACCGAGTTAGGCCATGTCACCGCTCTCAAGCTCGAGTACCTCCCCATCGATGAGGAGACGGCAAAGCACACACCCGAGTGGGGTGCCTTGCTTCAGAAAATCACCGTCGAAACTCTGGACCGCGACAACAAGTCGACTCCCATCGGTTTGGCCGAGGTGATTCCCGACGAAGCCCACCCGCTTTTCGAACCGAACAACTCCATCAGCGGCAAAGGTCGCGGTTGGGGCACCTACTCCAAGACCTTTGGCCCACGCCATGCCATCATCGTCCCCAAGGAACCCATCTCCATTTCCCCCGACACTCGCCTGAAGGTCACCATTCACAATGGAGGCACCATTCTCGCGAGTTTCCCCATGGTTTCGAAACGCGGTCGAATCGCGATCACCGACAACCCCGGCTGGACCATTCAAAACACGGATCCAATCATCGCCGACCTGAAAAAGAAGCTCACCGCCACCCGCAAGGAGCTTAACCGCATCCCGCGCACCACCGTCCCCACGATGCGCGAACGCGATCCGGCATTCGAACGCCAGACGCACGTCTTTGTCCGCGGCAACTGGCTCGAAAAGGGCGAACTCATCGAAAAGCCCGGAACTCCCGCCGTGTTCCCCGAACTCAAGTTGGGGGGAGATAGACCAACACGACTCGATCTCGCCAAGTGGATCGCCTCCCCGGAAAACCCACTCACCGCCCGCGTCGCCGTGAACCGCTTCTGGCTCGAACTCTTCGGCACCGGGATCGCTCCGACCCCCGAAGACCTCGGCTCCGCCGGTGAAAAGCCAAGCCACCCCGAACTCCTCGACACCCTCGCCGTGCGCTTCGCCACCGACATGAACTGGAGCATGAAGACCCTCATCCGCGAGATCGTCACCAGCGCGACCTACCGTCAGGATGCCCGCATAAGTCCCGAACTGCTTGAGCAAGATCAATTCAATCGCTTCCTCGCTCGCGGCCCACGCCAACGACTCACCGCCGAGATGGCGCGCGACACGCCACTCGCCGCCTCCGGTCTACTCTCCACCAAAGTGGGCGGCCCACCCGTTCACCCACCGATTTCACCCGGCGTCTGGAAACCGTTCTCTGCCGACAAATGGGATACCCCTGCAGAAGGAGAGCCCGACCGTTATCGTCGCGCGATCTACACCTACTGGAAGCGTAGTATTCCCTACCCCTCCATGATCACCTTCGATGTCCCGACTCGGGAGATGTGTTCCAAGCGACGCCTCGTCTCCAACACACCCCTCCAGGCCCTCACCGTCCTCAACGATCCCGCATTCCATGAGTGCGCGAAGGGCCTTGCCCGTCGCATGAAAAACGAAGCCCAAGGTGACCTCGATGCCCGCCTTTCCTACGGCTTCCGAATCGCCACTTCACGGGAGATCTCGTCCGACCGCCTCAGCGAACTCCGAACCCTCTACCACGATCTCGAAAAACGCTACGCCGACGCCCCCGACACCATGGAGGGCCTCGCCGGAACCCCTGACGGTGCCGCCTTCACCATCGTCGCCTCCGTTCTCATCAACCTCGACGAAGCTATCGCCCGATGAACCTTCTCCAACATCTCCACCAGCAGGAACTCCAGCACCTGACACGTCGCCATTTCCTCAAGGACTGCTCGACTGGTCTCGGCGGCATGTGGCTTGCCAGCCAAGGCCTTGCTCAGGCAGCGGGAAAGCTTCACATCCAGCACGACCCCTCGAATCCGCTCGCCGCCCTCGCACCGACCTTCGCCCCGAAGGCCAAACGCGTCATCTACCTCCACATGGTCGGCGCGCCGAGCCAACTCGAACTCTTCGACTACAAGCCGACCCTCGCCAAATACGACGGCAAGGACTGCCCGCAGGAATACCTTGAAGGCCAGCGCTTCGCCTTCATTCAGGGCGTCCCGAAAATGCTTGGCCCCCAATTCGATTTCAAACAACACGGCCACTCCGGCGCATGGATTTCCGACCGTCTGCCCGAGCTCACCAAACACGCCGACAAGCTCTGTTTCATCAAGACGATGCAGACGGACCAGTTCAACCACGGCCCGGCCCAACTTGTCGTCCACACCGGCCACCAGAACCTCGGACACCCCGCGATGGGTTCGTGGGTCACCTGGGGCCTCGGCTCCGATAACCAGAACCTGCCCGGCTTCATGGTCCTCATCTCCGGCGGTCGCCTCCCACGCGTCGGCGCATCCCTTTGGGCCAGCGGCTACCTCCCATCCGTCTATCAAGGCGTCCAATGCCGATCGACGGGAGATCCCGTCCTTAATGCCGCCAACCCCGCCGGCATCACCCGCGATGTCCGCCGCGCCGCCCTCAATTCGCTCGGCCGACTCAACGCCAAGACCCACCAAGACTTCGGCGACCCGGAAACCATCACCCGCATCGCTCAGTATGAGATGGCCTACCGCATGCAGGTCTCCGTCCCAGAGGTGATGAGCATCAAAGACGAGCCGCAGCCCGTCCACGAAATGTATGGCACCCAGCCCGGCAAGGAATCCTTCGCTAACAACTGCCTGCTTGCCCGTCGCCTCGCCGAAAACGGCGTGCGCTTCATCCAGCTCTTCGACTGGGGTTGGGACTCGCACGGCTCCAACCAAAGCGAAGCCATCAACCACGGCTTCAAAAACAAGTGCGATTCGATCGATAAACCTGTCTCCGCCCTGCTCACCGACCTCGAACAGCGCGGCATGCTCGA
This sequence comes from uncultured Haloferula sp., assembly GCA_964628795.1. GTDB lineage: Bacteria > Verrucomicrobiota > Verrucomicrobiia > Verrucomicrobiales > Akkermansiaceae > Haloferula. Next base: position 7,729 of record CAZVMS010000259.1, read on the forward strand.
CGACACGCTGGTTGTCTGGGGCGGTGAGTTTGGTCGCACCTCCATGCAGGAAAACCGCGGCGGCGGCGGCGGCAACAAATTCGTCGGCCGCGACCACAACCCGAACGCCTTCACCCTCTGGATGGCCGGAGCCGGAGTAAAGCCCGGCATCTCCTACGGCGAGACCGACGAAATGGGCTACCAGGTCGTCGACAAGCCCGTCCACGTCCGCGACCTCCACGCCACCATGCTCCACCTCTTCGGCTTCGACGCCAAACGCCTCGCCTTCCCCTTCCAAGGCCTCGACCAAAAACTCATCGGCGTCAAACCCGCCAAAGTCGTCAACGACATCCTCACCTAAAAACTTTGCGAAAGTTCCGAAAGACCAGTCGTTAAATCAAATATCATGAACCCCTCAAAATTGATCCTATCTGCTATCCTAAGCACCTTCGTCTTGAACGCACCGGCGACAGCAAGGGAGTCTAGCGCAATACCCAAACCTACCCCTCCGCAACTTGCCTGGCAGCAAGCAGAACTGGGGGTTCTGATCAGTTACGACCTCCATGTGTTTGACGACAAACATTACAATCAGAACGAAAACCGCCTTCATGCCATTCCAGACGCCAACATCTTCAATCCCACCGAACTGGACACCGATCAATGGCTGAAAGTCGCGAAGAATATGGGTGCCCGGTTCGCAATCTTGACGGCTTCCCATGAAACTGGATTCCGCCTCTGGCAATCGGATGCGAACCCATACTCTCTGAAGGCGATCAGGTGGGGAGACGGCAAGCGCGATATCGTGGCCGAATTTGTAGCATCCTGCAAAAAATACGACATCAAGCCGGGTATCTACCTGGGAACACGTTGGAACTCCCATCTGGGAATCTGGGACTTCAAAATCACAGAACGCAGTCCGGTCACCCAAGCCGCCTACAACTCCATGATCGAAAAGGAGGTCGAGGAGATCTGCACACGCTATGGACCCCTCTTCGAACTCTGGTTCGATGGCGGAGCACACGGCCCAGATCAAGGCGGACCGGATGTCCTTGGCGTTTTCAGTAAACACCAAAAGAATTGCCTCTTTTATCATAACCTGGAGCGGGCAGACGCCCGCTGGGGTGGTAGTGAAACAGGAACGGTCCCCTACCCATGCTGGGCAACATTTCCCTACGTTTCCACCGGTGCCGGAGAGAGCTCACCAAAAAACATCGCCGCGAACCGCTTTGCCTTGCTGAAACACGGAGATCCCAATGGGAAATACTGGATGCCCGCCATGTCTGATGCCCCGCTGCGTAACCACGAGTGGTTCTGGGATCAGGGTGACGAGCAGAAGCTCTACCCGCTTCCCGACCTTGTGAACATGTATTATCAATCAGTGGGTCACAACTCGACCTTGATCCTCGGGCTTATGCCCGACAATCGCGGCCTGATCCCTGATGCCGACGCAAAACGCTGTGAGGAATTGGGAGACAGCATCCGACGCATGTTTAACAATTGTATCGGCCACACGAACGGCACCGGTAACGAAATCGAACTCCAGTTAGACGCACCCGCCAAGTTTGATCACATTGTCTTGCAGGAAGACATCCGCGAAGGTGAACGAGTTCGAGTTTATGTGGTAGAAGCAAAAGTGGACGAGCTATGGGTTCCGATCGCCAAGGGAAGCTGCATCGGCCACAAACGGATCCACAAGCTGACTGAACCCATGACCACCGGCATGATCCGTTTGAAAATAGAGACATCTACAGCCGAACCGATTATCAGCAAGTTAGCGATCTATCTTGCAGATGCAACAACAGCCGCCGCCGAACCTTCGCCACCAACCGACCCATCCGAGGCAGCACCCGAGGGGTAACGCATCCGCCCGTCATCCATCGCCTGCTCGCAAAAACGATCACGCCAAGCAAAACCTGTTGATATCTGCTTCAGTCCCCTAGTGAGCGTTCCTTGGGATAGAGCCCCAATGGCGGTTCCGTTCTCAAGATTACCTGAAAATCGACTGCACCTGCGCCTCAGGCACCCATCCTCTTCTTTGATCAGAAAGCTCGACCTCTAACCAACCATCCCGCCTCCCAACGATCTCAAGTTCGAGCCCGTCGTGCAGCGCTTCGTTGAATGCTGCCTGATAACGATACGACGGCCCCTTGCGAGCAAACACCTCCGGCACCACGATCACGCCCTCCCTCCCATCGCGCTTGGCGGAATCAAACAGCAGTCCCCCAGCGCAGCCTAACAACAGCAGGCCGAGTCCCGCTGCAAGCATCAGTCCTCGCTTGCGAAAACGAAGGTAGGCAAGGCACAAGGCCCAGAACCCGAATGAGATCACGATCATCGTCATCTTGATCCATGGGCTCGGAACCCGTTGCCACCACACCGACTTCCGATCCACCACCACATCGATCGATAGCGCCCGCGCTGCTGATAGATTGTCTCGAATCGTCGAATCAAACGGCCGCAATACCTCCGCCTGACGATACGAAGCAATCGCCCGACCAACCTCGCCCGCCTGAAACCAAGCATTCCCCGCATTCAGCCACGCCTTCCCCGCGTGCCGCCCCTCACGCGCACAGGCCTCGAAAGTCAAAGCCGACTCCGCAAAACGAGCCGCCGCCTCATCCGTCCCCGTATCCTCCTCAAGCGCCTGGTCAAAGACCTCCGTCGCTCGCTCCCAATCAGCATTCGCCCCCATCATCGAACCTGTTAGGAAAACCATCAGCATCACCACCAACGCCCGACTCAGCACCTTGCCGATCCGCTTCGCCAAATCATTCAACTCCGGAATCTTCGCCTCTTTGCCGTCAGAGGAAAACGCCTGAGCATCGAGTGACTCCTGACATTTCACCACCAAATCCACATCCTCCTTCGCCACCCCAAGCTCCTTCAGACACTGCTGCGCATTACCCGAGGTCCACGCCGCCGGAGCCACCCCAAGGCTGGTTGCCACAAATCCCCGGAAAGCATCCCACTTCTCCAAACTTCCTTCCGGCAATCGCTTAAAGGCATCATAAGCCTTCTTCCGCGCCCGATACTCCGGACTCAAAGTCCGAAGTCGACTCTCCTTCGCCCATGGCAACAGCACGGCAAACAACACCGGACCCAAGGCCATCAGAATCCAGAAGTAACTGATCAAGAAATTCCAGAGCTTGTTTGGTATCCCATCCATCTTCGTAATTTCCGCATTCTGCCAAATTCCACCCAGCGTGTCTGTTAGACTTGGCTCTTCACCTCCAAGCGTTTTGGCATCGAAGTAATCGCGACCGTCCCGAGGTAAAATACGCAACGGAATCTCTTTCGTCGTCACCACTTGATACTCACCGCTTGCAGGATCGAAAATCTCAAACTCCAGCTTGGGCAGCGATTCAATCATCGTCGTCAATGGCCGCGCCCGCGTGCGGAAAATCGTCCCCTCCTCGTGCCAGGCCCGCCCGTATTCCGAGTCCACCTTGAACCAACTCCGCAACGAGCGCTGCTTCTTCAATTCCGGCAACTCCAGAAAACCATGCGGCGCATCCGAGCTGACTTTCAGATCAAGCTCGACCAACTGCCCGACTTCCGTCTCCTCATGCTTCGCCGAAACCTCGATACTACAGGGGGCAAACAAGCCGCTAAAGGACTCCAATCGTCCCTTCACCGGTAGCGGTAGCACCTCGATCGCGATCGCTTCCGAATCCACAAACACCCGCTCGTAAGCCTCCCCCTCACCAATCGAGTCGAACAAGCCATTGTTAAAGTAGGCCGCATACGGAGCAAAGGCACCGCCATCGCGCATCAATCGGGCGATCTCCAAACGAACCCTCGGCAACACATACTTCCCCGGTTCACTGATCCGCAAAAAGACCTCAAACGAAACAATACCCAATCTTTCACCATTACCCTGCACTGTCCTCTCGGCAATCACCCGACGCCCCCCAAACGGCATACCCATCTGCCGCTCCTCTGGCACCAGCCTGCGCGGCACCACCACTTCAATCTTCGGATCATTGAAAAAATCCGGATAACACTGCATCGACCTCAAGCGATTCGTCGGAACCCGACAGTTCCACTCAATATCAAGTCGCAGTGGCTCCCCCGCGTAGATCGTCTTCTTCCCCGGCGTGATAAGGAGCTCCATCTCCTCCGACCGTCGTGGAACGCTGATCGTCATCATCTTCGCAGCCGACTGATATCTCGCCGTCTCCGAAACAAACTCCAGCGCAGGGAACACCACCGCTCCACTCCGTTCGGGCAGCCACTGAATCATCGCCACCGCCCCCTTATCCGCCTCAACGATGTCGACGGAAATTACCCTGACACCCAGTGCGCCCTCCGCTTGTTCCTCGGCCTCCTCCACCATCTCCGGAAGCATCACAAGCGCCGTCGCCGGCACGCCCTCAAACCACGACGCCTCCCGGAAGCTAACCTCCACCTTCTTCACCTGCAGCACCACAGCTTTAACTTGAGAACGAACAAAGCCCGTCATAAAGACCATCAGCAAAACTGTTAGAAAACCTTTCATCACCAATCCTTTTCCACTTTTCCCGCCTGCCCCTTGGCCCTCTGCTGCTCGCGGAACTGCAGGTTCCCTTGCTCCTCCATCAAAAGCTCCTTCGCCGAATAATTCGGCACCGGCAGCGGTGCCATCTCACTCCCCGCCGCGAGATCCCCTTCCATCGGCATCGACGATGGCGAGCCATCCTCCGAACCCTCGTAATCCTCCCACTCGCCCTCGCCATCCCACTCCCCTTCATCATTCTCGCCGTCCTCGGGCTCCCCCGAATCGCCACCTTCAAGAATCGCAAGAATCTCCTCGATCTTCAAAATCGCCACCTGCTGCTGCGCCACCGACTCTGCCCATCTCGCCCACTCAGCAAGGGCTTCCAAAGCCTTGTCCTGCGCAGCAAGCAGCTCACCCATCAAGCGCAGCGGCTCGCACATCATGCTCAACTCCGGCGGAGCACCCTCCGGCATTCCAGCAAGCATCTGCCGATCAAGCGCCCCCATCTGGTCCTCGATTGATACCGCCTCCGACTTCAAGCGAGCCTGCTCATCCACCAAGTCTTTCGCGTCTTTCCCGCCAGCCACTGCCTCACCGATGTTAGAGCCCCTCTTCGGCATGCCCCCGCGCACCTTCCCGCTCAGAGCCGTCTGCTCGCCATGCAAAACCTTCAAACCCTCAATGATCAAATCCACCTTCTCCTGAATCGCCTGGTCATCTTTTTCCTGCTCCTTCAAGGCCGCCGCATACGCGGAAATCAGCCCCGCCGTGGAATCCAAACGCATCCCCGCCCTCTCCAGCCCAGGGTCCAATCGCACCGCCTCAAGAAAGCACCGCTGCGCCTGCCGCGCCGCATCCAGCGCGCCACCCGGCGACTCTCCTGCGAGTCCTTCCGCCCGCTTCAGAAAACAAAGCGCCTGATTGAATCGCACCGCCGCCGTCTGGCCCGCCGTCTCACCATCCACCTCTGCATAAGCCTCCAGCGCCTCGTCATATTTCCCCTCGACCTGCAAGGCGCGCGCCTCGGAAAACACCATCGCCGACTCCGCTCGCAGCGGCTGCAAAAGTAGCAGCACCATCAGCATCGCCCCCATCCCCGCGCGGCCCATCCACCCTCCCACAAAAAGCAAGCCCAGCGCCAGCGCGATCAGCAAAAAAGCCGCCTCCCGATAGACTACAAAAGTATCAGCCCCCACCGCACCCTCAGCAGGCTTCCCCATCGCAAAGTTCCCATACAACTTTCCCAGATCAAAAGCCGCCGTCCCCGGCGCAACAAACAAGGACCCCTTGCAATCCTTCGCCAAACCCCTTAGCACCTCCTCATTGAGCCGCGTCGAAACAAAATCGCCGTCATGCTTCAAATAACTCTTCCCACCTTCTTCGTTCTCGATCGGTATCCGACTACACGACGTCGGATCGCCCAGCCCCACCAAAAGCAGATCCACCCCACGTCCATCTAACAACTCCGCCACGCGCTTCGTATCCGGCACGTGGTCTTCGCCATCCGTCAGCACCACCAGGTCCTGCATCCCACGACGTTCCTCGGAAAAAACACTATCAACCGACTTCTCAACGGCCGACAGCACCGTCGTCCCGCCAAAGTCCACCGCCCGCGGATTTACTTGCTCTAACATGTAGCGCACGAAGTCGTAGTCGTAAGTTAGCGGACACAGAATCGTCGCACTCCCCGCATAAATCACCAAGCCGACGCGCTCCGTCCCGAATCTCGCCAGCGCATCGCGCACCCCCTGCTTCGCCGCCTCCAGCCGCGAGGGATGCGCATCTTCCGCCAGCATGCTGCGCGACACATCGAGCGCAAAAACCACATCCCGCCCGCTCTGCGAAACCGATCGCCGCTCCGGTGCATAACCCGGTCGCGACAAAGCCAGCACCAGCAGCACCAGAGCAATCACCCTCAAAACATCCCGAGACCGTGCGCCTATCGCCGGCTCCAACCCAAGCTTCTTCCTCAAAGCCGCACGCTTGCTCCGTGCCCGCGCCAGCAGTCCCGCCAATGGCAGCACCACCAACAGCGAACACAGCATCCAGGGCCATTGAATCGCGAAGTAGCTCATGATGTCGTTCGCAAATAGGTCGACTCTAACAGCATCCCCACCATCAGAGCAAGCAGCCCAGCTGCCAGCGGCAGCCAGAACCACTCGGTGGTTTCATTGAAATTCCGCAATGAAATCTTCGAGCGCTCAAGCTTGTCGATTTCTTCATACACTGCCTTAAGCGAATCGTAATCATGCGCCTTCCGAAACACCCCACCGGTCTCCCGGCTGATATGATCCAGAACCCGCTCGGAAGGTGAAAGCAAAGGTGCCGACGCACCCTCCAAGGAATCGCCCAAGCTGATGCAGTAAACCTTGATCCCCCACTCCTTCGCCAAACCTGCCGACTCCAAAGGCATGTGATTGCCGGAATTATTTTCACCATCTGTTAGAAGCACAATCACCCGACTCGCCACTTCTCCGCCGATCGCCCCGCGGCCTTCCACCTCGATCTCATCGAGATGCTTCAACCGCGCCGCCGCCAAGGCCAAAGCATCGCCATAGGCCGTGCCATCTTCATTCGGCCGATCCTGTACTGTTAGGCTTCGCACCAATTGCAGCAGCGCCGGATGCCCGAAAGTCAGCGGACACCGCGTGTCTGGATAGCGTGCAAAGGTAATCAGACCGATCAAGTCATCCGCCCGCCCGGCCAGCTTACCACCATCGCCCGCGATGAAATCCTCCACCAGCGACTTCGACACCTCCATCCGCGTGCGCTTGTCGCCATCGGGCAGATTCATGTTCATATCCATGCTGCTCGACACATCGACCAGCAACTGAATCGCGATCCCCTCCGTCACTTGCAGACTCTTCGTCGACCCCGCCTGCGGACGCGCCAGAGCCGTGGTCAAAAACGCGACTCCCAAAAACTTCAGCCAGCGCAGCACCCAAAGATAGCGCGCCCTTCCCTCACCGACATGCTCCCACAGCCGCACCGAAGCCACCGGCAAACCACCCGCCACCCGACGCTTCCGCAACATCAGAATTCCCAAACCCGGGATCAATCCCAGCAGCCACGGATCGACAAAGCTCACCTCCCCACCTCCTTCCTCAAGATCGCTACCAGGCGACCCATATCTTTCCCGCCTCCGTAAACCACCTCAGCCAAAGCCTCCTTCGCCTCGCCAGACCAATCCCGATCAAGCATCAGTCGCTCCAAATCCTTCTGATCCAGCTTCCCCTCCGCCAATCGATCAAGCAACCCGTCCTGCTCCGACTTTTTAGGCACCTGATCCAGCACCCCCGTCCGATTCGATTTCAGCATCCACCACCAGCAACCCAGAGCCAGCAAAACCCCACCCACAACCCAACCGAGCTGCCCAGCTTCGGAACGCACATCATCAGCTTCAGGAAAATCTAACGGCTCATTGCTTTCATCGGTCGCCGCGAACGGCAGCACCTCGACCCGGATCGGCTCCAAGTTCACCTCCTCGATCCCGTGTTCCGTCTCCAATCTCGCCACCCCCTCATCGATCACGAACTCCCCCGACGAGTCCGCCTGCAACCACCAGGTCTCCCGCTGCCGATAAATCCCTCCTTGAAGCCTTACTGGATCCTGTTCCACCGCGACCCGATGCAAATGTTCATGCCCCGGAATCTTCAGTTCAAATCGGCCGAACGTCTCACGCTCCATCGTCACCCGGAATTCAAACATCTCACCCGGCTTGACCTGCGAAGGAACCACCTCCACCGACAAACCCGACCCCGCCTGCACCACGCCGAGCAGGCATCCAAAGATCAAAGATATCATCAGAGCGGCCTTCATCTTCATCCTCCGGTCTCATCCGCCAATCGCCGCTGCCTCGCTCGGAAAAATCCTGCCAGTGCCGAAACACAATCTTCGCCCACTCCAAGCTCCATCAAACTCACCCCGCGCTCCATCATCTGCTCCTGCAACGCTTCATGATGCCGCTCGTCCGCCGCTTTACGCCTTCTCAAATCCACATAGCGCGTCTCCCCCGACTCCGAATCCACCAAACGCACCAATCCATCCTCCTCCGCCTCAAGACCATCCGTCTCTAACAAGTTCACCGCATTCAGATCATGCCGCAGCGCCAGCGCGCTCAACTCCTCGAGGTAGTCGCCCGCCAAAAAGTCCGAAATCACGAAGGCCACCGAACGCTTCCGCGCCATGTGTCCGAAGCGCGTCAGCACTTCACTGAAAGCCGTCTCCCGTCCCTCCGGTTTAAATCCCACCAGCGCCTCCATGATCCGCAGGCCATGCTGCCGCCCTTTCGATGGAGGAATCATCAACTCAATCCGATCGGTGAAAAGCACCAGACCCACCCGATCCCCATTCCCGATTGCCGACATCGTGATCAGCGAACCAAGCTCCGCCATCGTCGCACGCTTGCGACCGCCCTCATGATCCAGCATCGAGGCTGACACATCCACCAGCAGATAAATGAACTGCTCGCGTTCTTCGATATGCCTTTTGATATGCGCCGTCCCCGTCCGCGCCGTGACTTTCCAATCCATCATCCGGACATCATCGCCCGGTTGATACGGCCTCACATCTTCGAACTCCACTCCTTGCCCGCGAAACACCGAGCGATACTCACCGACAAGCAGATGCTCTACCGGCCGACGGCATTTCAGTTCAAGCAGCCGAAGCCGACTCTCCATTTCATCGATCATTCTTCGATCACTGGCACCTTCGATAAAATCCGATCGAGCAGATCATCTGAGCTGATCGCCTCCGCCTCCGCGCGATACGAGATCGCCAAACGGTGACGCAAGATGTCATGCGCCACGTCCTTCACATCCTGCGGAACTGTGTAAGCCCGCTTGCACAGCAGCGCATGCCCACGCGCCGCGAGAGAAAGATAGATCGACGCCCGAGGCGATGCCCCGAAACGTAAATAGCGCTCGATATCCAAATCATACTTCGCCGGAAAACGCGTGGCATCGATCAGCCGAACGATGTAGCGCTCGACCTTCTCATCAATAAACACACTTTCCAAAGTCTCCCGCATCTCCATCAATTCCGGCAAACCCAGCACAGGCTGCACCTCTGCCGGTGCCTCGGTCTTGGCCATCCGCTGCACCACCTTCAGTTCCTCCTCCATGCTCGGATAGCCGACCTTGAGTTTGAACATGAAGCGATCAACCTGCGCCTCGGGCAGCGTGTAGGTGCCCTCCTGCTCGATCGGATTCTGCGTCGCCAGCACGAGAAATGGTTTTGGCAGCGGAAAAGTCTCCTTCCCCAGCGTCACCTGCTTTTCCTGCATCGCTTCTAACAGCGCCGACTGCACCTTCGCCGGTGCCCGGTTGATTTCGTCGGCCAATAGCAGGTTCGCAAACACCGGCCCCTTCTCCGCCGAAAAACTGTGATCGCGCGGATCATAAACCAGCGTCCCAGTCAGATCGCCCGGCAGCAGATCCGGCGTGAATTGGATTCGGCTGAAATCCGCGTGAATCGCCCGCGCCAGCGAGCTCGCCGTCAAAGTCTTCGCCACCCCCGGCACGCCTTCGAGCAGCACGTGACCATTGCATAGCAGCGCCAGCAACAGCCGCTCGACCAGTTGCTCCTGCCCCACCACCACCTGCCCGATCACCGCCCGGACTTCGCTCAGCTTTGCGCTATGGGCCTCAATTTGTTGCTGAATCTCGCTGGCGTTCTTTACCGTCATGTTTTCAAAAGGAATCGGAGCTTTTCAAACGAAGTCGTCCGGCCCGCTTTATCACCCTCTGCCCCGAAATATGCCAACCCCATATTTCCCAACAAAATCCCAAAATGTCCGGATTTCATGGAACACCTCCCCGCCACGGACTATTGATAGCCCATGGAACGAATCACACGGGGCCCTTCGCCAAAGCCTCTCCAACGACTTGCGCACGCTTTGATCTTCATCGCCGGCGTCATCCTGGCTATCCCTTCCCACGCCGAAGACTCCCCCCGCCCGAACATCATCTACCTTAACGTCGATGACCTCGGCGTGATGGACGTCGGCTTCAACAGCCCGCGCTACCGAACCCCGAACATCGACAAGCTTCGCCGCGAAGGAATGCTCTTTACCAACGCCTACGCGCCCGCCGCCAACTGCGCCCCAAGCCGAGCCGCCGTCTTCAGCGGTCAGTATGCGCCCCGCCACGGCATTTACACCGTCGGAAACTCAGAGCGTGGAAAGTCCCGCGACCGCAAACTCATCCCGATCAAAAACACCGAATTCCTCCCGCCGGAGAAAATGACGCTCGCCCGCGCCCTTCAACAAGGCGGTTACAAAACCATCCACCTCGGCAAGTGGCACCTCGGTGCCGACCCCACCCAACAAGGCTTCGACATCAATATCGGCGGCGACACTTCAGGCGGCCCCAGCGGCGGCGGCTACTTCTCACCCTTCACACGCGGAGCGATGAAGGATTTCAGCGATCAGTATCCCAAAGGCACCCACCGCGTGGACATCTTTGCCGATCAAGCCCTCAAGTTCATGCGCGCGAACAAGGAGCAGAGCTTCTTCGTTCACATGGCCTTCTACTCCGTCCACACCGGCATCGAAGCCGTCCCGGAATTTGTCGATTTCTACAAAAACAAGCCCGTGAATGCCGCCTATGCCTCGATGATTGAGAAGATGGATCAAGGTGTCGGCCGGATCCTCGACGGACTCGATCAACTCGGTCTGAAAGAAAACACCCTCGTCCTTTTCTGCTCCGACAACGGTGGCGTGCAGGGCATTTCCAGCCAGCAACCCTACCGTTCCGGAAAAGGCTCCTACTTCGACGGCGGCATCCGCGAACCGCTCGTCGTCCGCTGGCCGGGCCACATTCCTGCCGGCTCGACCTGCAAAACTCCCGTCATTGCCACCGACTTCTTCCCGACCTTCATCGAAGTCGCCGGTATCAAGCCACCTACCGACACCATCCTCGACGGTGTTTCGCTCGTCCCCCTTTTCGACGGCAAGGGTCAGATCGAAGAGCGCGCCCTTTTCTGGCACTTCCCCATCTATCTCGAAAAGTACGGCAACAAGGACTACGAAGCCCACGACCCTGCCTTCCGCACCCGTCCCGGTTCCGCCATGCGCCTCGGGAATTGGAAGTTCCACGAATACTTTGAAGACGGCCGCATCGAGCTCTACGACCTCGAGTCCGACCTCGGCGAACGCATGAACCTCGCCGCTTCAAATCCCGAAAAAGCCTCCGAGCTTCACCGCATGCTCAAGGAGTGGCGAAAATCCGTCAAAGCCCCCATCCCCACCGAGCTCAACAAAGCCTACAAGCCAAAGTAGCTCAGCCGCAGTTCCCAGGGAACTGGACAAGACGCAGAGCTTCCTTTCCCTCGCCTCTTGGACCAGTGAGGGGAATTTCAAGCTCAAGGATTTGCCAGAGCTGTTCGGAAAAATCCGCGCGGATGGGCGGGATCATCGAGGAGCCATGGACCACGGAAAGTGAGCCGAGCGGTGCCACCTTCTTGTTTCACACTGGAGATAAAGGTCGGCACGTTGGAAACCCAATCGACAAGGTCGGCAGAAAACGAAACCACTGGAACGGCGTCCGTGGCCTCGAGATTACGGATTAAGGAGTAGGTAGTGACTGATGATTCCCCCTGCTTGTCCGTTCCCAGCCTTGGACTTGGGGTGTCACCCGAGTCTTTCGGATGACCGCCGAAGAGATACTCCATTCGATTGGACAACCCGTCATGGTCATCGTCATCGTCGGGGCCGCCGACGAGACCAAAGGGCGAGGACCAATCGATATAAGATTGGGGATCCAGATCTAACATGCCGTAAGCCATGGAGCGCCCGAGGGCGAGTTGGGCAACATCGTTGAGATGAACCTCGTCGCCACTGCCAGTCTGTGCATGGACGGGATGGTCCGTGCTGTTGGTGGGAACGGCGCGGGTGTTAGGAATTGAAAGCGGCGCACCGGAATCCTCGTCCGCATCAAGAACCGCCTGGCGGACAAGGTCGCGGCCAGGGAAACGGGTTACCACATCGCCGCGTGGTGGGGCATACGGCAGAACCTGGCCGGGCACGAAGCGGATGCCGTCGGGTGAGGCATGCTCGGCGAATTGTTCGCGGATACGGGCGACGAAGTGGGAAAGATTGGCACCGTAGTCGTCCGCACTGGTATTCGACTCAGCAGCATTCAGCCCGTCCTTCGCATCCTGCTCCCCTTGCTGCCAGCACATCCCCTTGATGACGGGGTCCCAGCCTTCGGCTTCGAGGGCGGCGAGGCCGCTATTGTAGGTATTGACCATGGCAGTGAACGATCCTCCCCAGTTGCCGGTATCGCTGGCGTTGGCCCCCGGTTTGAAATTGATCTCAAGGCTATGGCCGCTGGCAGCATGCTTGAGCAGCGCGATCGGCTGGCCGGGACAAAGGTCCCGCATCTTTTCGCCAATGCCGATTTCGGGGCCGAAGGTGGCGCCGTTGGCAGGCCGGAGCGTGACCCACTGGTTCGCGAAGGAACCGGGCACGCCGGTGCCAGCCGCGTAGAGCCGGATCTCGGGAATAGAAACCAGTTCGGCGGGCAACTTCGAGGAACTCGCCGTGCCCTGCATGTTCGACTGGCCGCCGAGCAAGTAGACATCGATTTTCCCAAGGCCGAGCTTGGCGCTTGCCCGAGCGGTGACCTGGGTAGCACCGCGAGTTGCCGTGAGGGTCCATGTCGTGGTGGCTGATGGGGTGAGTTCGAGCGTGCCCGTGGCCGCGACCGTGCCGATGGATTGATTGATGCTGACCGAATCCGCATCGGCAACTTCCCAGGCCAGCGTCACGGTTTGACCGGCAGTAAAGGAGTCCGGAGTGGCGGTGAACGAGACGATCGTGGCCAGTGGCTCGGTGTTGGGGATGATTTGCAGACCGGAAAGAGCCGCGCGTCCGGCGGAGCCTGCGCCCGAAACGGTCAGAGTGTCACCGGTGAAGGGCCCGAAGAGCGCGTGGTTGGCGTCGGCGACCGCCGCGCCCTCGGTGGTGGCGGTGGTTTCGAGCCAAGTCATGATCCCGTCATTGTCGGGGTCCGCGTCGGTGGCGGCAGTGTCAGCCGTCCAGAAGACCTGCGGGGCTCCTCCATCGTGCATGGAGATGCCGTAGGTGCGGGTGGTGGGACCAATGTCAAAAAGAGCACGGACCTTATAGCCGTTGGGGGCCCAGGTGGAAAGGCCGCTGAGAGTGACGGACTCGAGGTCGCTGAGGAGGAGATAGCTCTGGAGAAGCCCTGCATCACCGGTGGATGCCTGGTTGGGCGAACTGACATTGCCGAAGTTCGAATAGAACGCACCAGAGGAAGTCAGATCGATTCCAGCATCGGTGCCGGTGGCATCAACAAGGTCGATGTGATTGCCACTTTGAGTGGCGGTGGTGAAGACCGTGGGCACCCCAAAGCCGGAGTTGAGCAACACATTGTTCCAACCGTTGCCATCGATGGTTTTAGCATCAGCCAAACCAACGACCGAGGATTCGTCTGCGTCTACCCGATTGGCATCGTCGAGGGTAAGTCCAAAATTGATGTTCAGTGAATCGGGAGTGGAAAGAGCAGGCAGGGCCACGATTTGAAACCCGCTGATCACGGCCCGGGTGCCATCGGCACCGGAGATCGTCATGGTGTCGCCGGTGAATGTTCCGAAAACCGCGTAGTTCGCATCGCTCACGGCAGCTCCTGAAGTCGTGGCGGTGGTTTGTTTCCACTCGATGATCCCGTCGTTGTTGGTATCGGTGTCGACCCCGCCACCTGAGTTACTGTCGGTATCAAAGGTCCAAAAACTCTGGGAACTCAATCCATCGGTAACTTTGATGCCGTAGGTTCGGGGACCCTGATCACCGATATCAAACATCGCATAGACGACGTATCCATTCGGTGCCCAGGCGGCGAGACCGCTGAGCGAGATGGTCTCGGAGCTATTCGTCAAAAGGTAGCTTTGCATCAACCCAGCGTCCCCCGTGGAGGCCTGGTTCGGATTGCCGACATTCCCAAAGTTGAAGTAGAAGGCACCCGAGGAAGTCATGTCGACGCCGGAATCAGCGGTGGTGGAGTCGACCATGTCGAGATGATTGCCTCCTTGGGTGGTGGCCAGGAACACGTCGGGGGCGGCCGCACTGCCTGCTGACCTAGTGCGGATGTTGTTCCAACCGGATCCTGAGACCGTCTCTGCCTCGAATATTCCGACGAGAGAAGACTCGTCTGCGTCGACGTCGACAGTGTCCCCGGCAATGGGCGTGAAATTGACACCAATGGATTTCGCAGGAGCCTTGGTGGAGACCAGCGTGAGGGTGATCATCAAGGCTAGGAAGCGGCGGATGAGAGACATGTCGTGGATGGGGTAGAAGGCGGGAATATTAAAGAATGATCTAGGCGCTCGGAGACAGCAGGAAAAAGATATGGGAGCTGCGCGGCTATTGCCCGCATGCTCCCAATCCTTGTTATCATCTTTCGACAATTAGCGACGGCGCCTCGCGAGACCGCCGAGGGCGAGCAAAGAAAGGAGGGCTCCCGTGGATGGTTCGGGCACTGCTACGATCTGGAAGCCGCTGAGCACGGCCCGGGTAGCGTCCGCTCCCGAAATCGTCATGGTATCCCCGGTGAAGGTGCCGAAGACCGCGTAGTTGGCGTCGGTCACGGCGGTCCCGGAAGTCGTGGCGGTGGTTTGTTTCCACTCGATGATGCCGTCATTGTTGACGTCGGTGTCGAACCCGCCGCCGTCGCTGTCAGTATCGGCAGTCCAGAAGCTCTGGGTGGTCGATCCATCGGTCACGGCGATGCCGTAGGTGCGGGGGCCTTGAATGCCGATATCGAACATTGCGTAAACGACGTATCCATTCGGTGCCCAGGTGGCGAGACCGCTGAGAGAGACCGTCTCGGAGCTGTTCGTCAAAAGGTAGCTATGCATCAAACCGGCGTCCCCGGTGGAGGCCTGGTTTGGGTTGCTGACGAAGCCGAAGTTAAAGAAGAAGGTCCCTGAAGATGTCATATTGACACCGGAATCGGTCGCAGTGGAGTCGATCATGTCGAGGTGGTTGCCGCCCTGGGTGGCGGCTCGGAACTCGGTGGGGTCACCGGCACTTCCCGCTGGCCGGGTGCGGATGTTGTTCCAGCCGGAGCCTGAGACCGTCTCGGCTCCAGTGACCCCGACAAGGGATGACTCGTCAGCGTCGACATCGACGGTGTCCCCTGCGATCGGTGTGAAATTGACGCTGATGGAGGCGGCTTGGGCCCCTGAGCCGAGGACCAAGAGAAGTGCAGAAGTTATGACTAGTTTCATGATGTTTGGTTTATTTGTGGAGTGTTGTTAGTTGCTTACTTTGACACGGATGAAGAGTTCGGTGAGAGGCTCACTGGCGGTGGCGGTGACCGTGGCGGTGCCGCCGACCGGAGTAACCTTAGGAATGTTGACGGTCGCTCCGCCAACCGGGCCATCGACTCCATCTCCAGCATACCAGGTATTCAGATCGAGGGACCATTCGTAGGAGCCGGTGACATCACTGAGCGCCGGATTGGCTTGAGGATGGGTGAAGGTCGTTGTCGTTCCGTTGGTGCTAGGACTCGATAAGCCACCATTCGCCACGGCCGGGTTGGAGCCAAAGAAGCCCTCGACGAGGTTGCTGAGATTGTCGCCATCGGGATCGTCCAAGGCGTCCTGATCAGCGAGATCGAGACCGAAGCCGGAGATCCAGGAGGCAAAGGTGGCACCGTCGCCAACGCTTACCTGGTTGGAGATGTCCGAATCGCCCCCTGCATTGAAAGCTACGACGACATAGTAGTTCGCTCCGGGAGAGGCAAAGCTATCGGTGTATTGCTGGGTGCCTGCGGGCACGGTGTCGATGTCGATGTAGGGTCCGCCCGGAGTCGTGCTCCAGCGGATCCTGAAGCCAGACTCACTGTTGAAGTTGTCGGTCCAAAAGAGGTCGACTTCGCCCGGAGCAAACAGAGTGGCGGAGAGATCGGTGATAGCTTTCCCGCTCAGAGTGGTGGCGAAAAAGGACCCGTCGGCGCTCCAAGCCTCGAGATCCGGGTCGGGAACGGTATTCGCGGCGAAGAAGCGATAGAACACAATCATGTCGCTGGTCAGTCCGGGGATCGAAGCGCTGACCGGTCCGATGGCCTGGGCACCAAGAGAGCTCGAGTTACTCCAAGTGCCGCGGACTCCCGGGTCCACGGAGTCCCAAAAGAGGGTCACGTCGGCGGCCGCCTGTTGCAGGGTTGCGGAGACTTGGGCATCGGTGGTGGTGATGGCCGATACGACGGGATCAACGAGGATCGGATTGTCTTTGGCCACGATCTGCATCCCATTGATTGGGGCGCGACCGTTGGTTGTCGAATTGACGGTCAGAGTGAAGCCGTCAATTCCTGCAGGCACATCGAAGACGATGTAGTTTCCGGGCGATTCGAAGTCGCTTGAGAGGAGGAATTTTCCCGTGGTGGTGAAAGCCGAGGTCTGGGTGCTCTCCGAGGCGCTGTCGTAAGTGATTTCGCTCTGGCCCTTCGGAGTCATGCTCCACTGGGCGGTCCGGTTCACTCCATCCGACAGGGTGTAGATAATCACGCGATAGCCCCCGCTGGTGAACGTGGACGACAGTCCATCGATGACGAGCGCGGCGTTATCGGTTTCGCCGAAAATGGGCGTGTCACCGAACAACTTGTCATCGCCGGTGCCGAAAGTGTTGTTGAACGCGAGATTGGTTGAACCCCAGCTGTCGGTAGAGGTCACTGAGTAGCTGGCCCCGGCCACGACATTGCCATCGCTGTCCCGGAGGGAGCCGGCCGGAATCGTGGCATTGTTGACGTGGGGGCTTGGGTTGGCGAAGCCGTTGAGGAGCGTGATATTGTTCCAATTGGTGGCGGGGACCAAGCCAGCGATGTCACTTGAGGCGAGGGGTGTCGGATTGAGGCCATTGTTGCCTTTGTCGAGGGTGTGCTTGATGCTAATCACCTTTGTCTTGGGCGCTGGAGCGGGGATCGGCCCATTCATCTTACTGGTTTCGTTGGACAGGCCGGAGTCGCCGGTGGCGTTGATGGCCACCACGACATAGTAGTAGGTGACTCCCTGGGTGAGGAGAGGATCGTTGTCGGTGTAGAAATCGGTATCGGCGGTGACTGTGGCAATTTCGGTGTAGGGACCGCCCGGAGTTTCGCTACGGCGGATGCTGAACGCGGTTTCAGTCTCGAAATTATCGGTCCACTGAAGGTCGATTTCGTTTTGCGCAAACAGGGAACTGGAAAGATCGGTGACAGACTTGCCGGTCAGGACCGTGGCGAAAGACGTGGCTGCCGAACTCCAACTTTCGAGATCCAGATCCGGAACCGTATTAGTAGCATGAAAGCGGTAGAAATAGAGGGTGTCGGGAGAGAGTCCGGTGATGTTGCCGCTGACCGGACCAATCGCCTGGGCGCCGAGAGGGATGGAGTTACTCCAGACTCCGGTGCCCTGATCGATGGTGTCCCAGAACAGCGTGACGTCCGTCGCAGCGGAGTTTCCAAGCGTGACGCTCGCGTCGGCTCCGGTCGCGGTGACATTGGTCACCATCGGCCCCGTCAGTTCCGGAAAGCCCGGTTGCGGAATGGCGACGATCTGGAAGCCGCTGAGCACGGCCCGGGTGCCATCGGCACCGGAGATCGTCATGGTGTCGCCGGTGAATGTTCCGAAAACCGCGTAGTTCGCATCGCTCACGGCAGCTCCTGAAGTCGTGGCGGTGGTTTGTTTCCACTCGATGATGCCGTCATTGTTGGTGTCGCTGTCGAACCCACCGGTGTCGCTGTCGGTATCGGCGGTCCAGAAACTCTGGGTGGTCGTTCCATCGGTCACTTTGATGCCGTAGGTGCGGGGGCCCGCAGCGCCGATATCGAACATTGCGTAAACGACATATCCATTCGGCGCCCAGGCGGCGAGACCGCTAAGCGAGATGGTCTCGGAGCTGTTCGTCAAAAGGTAGCTATGCATCAAACCGGCGTCTCCGGTGGAAATCTGGCTCGGGTTACTGACGCTGCCGAAGTTGAAGTAGAAGGTGCCATCGGAAGTCATATCGACGCCGGAATCGGCGGTGGTGGAGTCGATCATGTCGAGGTGGTTGCCGCCCTGGGTGGCGGCTCGGAATACAGTGGGGTCACCGAGAGAGCCTGCTGGCCGGGTGCGGATGTTGTTCCAGCCGGAGCCTGAGACCGTCTCGGCTCCGGAGATTCCGATGACAGAAGACTCATCAGCGTTCACGTCGACGGAGTCCCCCGCGGTGGGCGTGAGATTGACGCTGATGGACTTGGCTGAAAGACCAAGGGCGCCCCCAACGAGGAGAGCCAGAATAACGACTGGAAGGTGTTGGCTTTTTTTCACGGTAAAGATAGAGGAGAGATAATTGATTGGTGACAGCTTTCGGCGTCTTACTTGGCGTATTCAGAGGAGGGCTCAGGGCTCATGGTTACTCATCAATCGGTGGATTGATGCCGGGGAAAGTGTGCCTTCGAAGATGAACAGTTCGTCGATTGACCCTCGAAAACCGATATCCTCCGGGAGCGGTCGACCCATGGAAAAATGCTCGCCGAAACGGGTTTCAATCGGTGCGGCCGCTTTGGTCCGCGGGAAGTAGGTGAGATCCTCCTCTTTCCCATCGACAAAAAAGCGCACTAGGGGAAATCCGAGCGAATCGGAGGCTTCAGATTCCACAATCGCGATGTGGTGCCAGTCTCCGTCCGCGACGTTGGTTTCGCCATCAATCCAGTTCATTCCGTATCCCAACCGCAGAATCCCCCGCGTGGAGGATCGGTCTTCTCTGGGAACTACACGGACCCGCCAGTAGCTATTCTCGCGCTCCTGACCGACCCCCCATTCGGCGATCGAGCCCCATCCTTGCGGGTCGTTGGGGGACATCTTGATCCAGCAAGCCAAGGTGCGCGGGGTTCTCCCCTCGAAGCCCTGCCAGTTGGTTTGGACTCGTTCGCCATGGCCGTCGAAAGCTAGGGCCTTCCCGCGTTTGCCCACGACGAGACGTTCGGATTCCGGCCTTTGGTCCGACTGGATCGCTTGAGTGGTGATGGCTGAAAAATCAGGCAAGGTTCCCTCTACCTGAAGTGGGTTCTCCCCATCGAAGGACCAGTGAAGGTGCGGAAGGCTGTCAGGGAGGAATGTCAGAAAACCGGAGGGCCGGATCGGGATGGTTTTCATCCGGCCAGCCGGGTCGGCAATGCGAGCTTGCCCACTAGAGAGAGTCTCCTCTTGTTTTAATCCGTTCCGGTTGAAGGCGTGGACGCGGCCGGAAAGGACGTGGACTTCGTCGCCTGCGTCTTCATTGGAAACGATGGCGAACTCGGTGCCGAGGTCGGTGACGAGAAGTTCGCGGGTGGCGACCTGGAAGCCAACCGCGTTCTTCGGGACGTGGAACCAAGCCTGTCCCTCGGCAAGGTGGAGTCGGCTTTCACTGTGGAGAGTGAGATTAGCGGGGGCCTTGATGATCGAACGGACACCAGACGCAAAAGAGAACTCGAGGCAGCCTTGCTGGAGGATGACACGAGAGCCGACCGCAAGGGTTCCGGGGGCTGGAACCTCGGGGCTGGTGGAAGAGTGATCGAGCGTTAGAACCGAGTCGGGACTGGTACGGAAAGTGAGGATGGAGGGCTTTTCGGGGACGGAGGTGAGGCGCAGGATCACACCGATCAGGACGAAAAGGGCGGCGGCGGCGAGGAGAGAGACATGCAGGGCTAAGCGCTGTTGATTGCGGATGGTCACCTCGACAGGGTTTTGAGAAGGGGCTTCTTCAGCCGCAGAGTGAACCCGTGCCGACAGCATCATGTCGAGCTCGACGCAGTCAAGGTAGGTCTCGAGGGCGGCGGGGTCATTTTGCAAGGCCGTCTGAAGGGCGGGATGTGCCTCGGGTGGCAGGGTTCCGTCAAGGAGCCGGTGAATGGCGATTTCGATCTCGGAGGGTTTCACGCAAGTCCCCCTTCCTCTTGGAGACGGGACTGAATACAGCGGCGAAGGATCGCACGCAGGCGGGTCAGGGTGACGTAGAGAGATGCGACGGGACGGCCAATGCGCTGGGCGTATTGCTCCAAGGACTCCGGGGAGTGGTAGCGGATTTGCACGAGTTCCTGGTCCTTGGGGCGCAGGGTGGTCATGCAATTGTTGAGGGCGCGCACCTTGGCATCATAGAGGAGCGGGTGGCGCTGGGCGGCGGCGACGGAGAGACGTTCAAGGATTTCATCACTGAAGAGCATCAGCTTGGAATTCCGGCATTTTCTCAGGTGGTCGAGGACCTTGAAACGGGCGATTGCAAAGGCCCAGGCCTGAAAATTCGTACCCGGCTCGAAATCGTCGATCTTCTCCCAGAGGGTGAGATTGGTTTCCTGAAGGACGTCGGCGGTGTCCGGGTGGCCGGGCATCATGGAGGCGATGAAGCTCTGCAAGACCCCCTGATGATTCGTCAGGAGCCTGACGAATTCACGGGCCGGTTCAGAGCGGGGATCGAATGCCATCGAAGACACTATTGCAGTGGGAAGCAGAACCTTAACGAACCATTGATCGATTTTCGAAAAAAGTGGAATTGGCAAGAACGGCGCGCCCAGCGAGCCCTATTCCAAGATGACCCGCTACCCCAAGGCTCACCGTAGCACCGGGCCGAGATCATCGATCGTGACAGAACGGAGAGTGGCAAGCAGGCAAAGTAGGCTTGTCGAGTGACCTGGGGTTAGTCCTCCAAGTCCGCCAGATAACGCTCCGCCTCAAGAGCGGCGGCACAGCCTTGGCCGGCAGCGGTGATCGCCTGACGGTAAACGTGGTCCGCCACATCACCCGCAGCGAAGAGACCTTCTGTCTTGGTCGTCGTCTTGCCGGGATTTTGAAGAATGTAGCCGTTTTCATCCTTATCGACGAGATCCCCGAGGAATCCGCTGTTAGGCACGTGGCCGATCGCGACGAAGACACAGGCGACTTCGAGTTCGCTCTCGCTGCCGTCCACGGTATTCTTTAATTTGACTGCCCGCATTTCGCCAGCCTCATCGGTTAGATAATCCGTCACCGTGCTATTCCATACGGGCTCGATCTTCTCATTCGCCAACGCACGGTCTGCCATGATTTTCGAGGCACGCAATTCGTCGCGGCGGTGAATCAGATACACCTTGCTCGCGAAACGCGTCAGGAAGCTCGCCTCTTCGCAAGCACTGTCGCCACCGCCGATCACGCAGACCGGCACGTCACGATAAAATGCTCCATCGCAGGTCGCGCAGGATGTCAGGCCGTGGCCGATCAGCTTCTGCTCGCCTTCGATCCCCATGTGACGCGGTGCCGCACCGGTTGCCACGATCACCGTTTTCGCTTCGAGGGTCTTGTCGGCCAGCCTCACTTCAAAGTGTCCTTCAGCTGTTTTGGAAACCGCTTCGACTTGGGCAAACTCGATTCGCGTGCCAAACTTCTCCGCCTGCTTCTGCATGTTCATCATCAGCTCAGGGCCCATGATGCCATCTGGAAATCCCGGGAAGTTCTCCACTTCGGTCGTGGTCGTTAGCTGTCCGCCGGGCTGGGTGCCGGTCAGCATAAGTGGCTCAAGATTCGCGCGCGCCGAGTAAATTGCCGCCGTGTATCCCGCGCAGCCGGTTCCAATGATGATGACGTTTTCCATGTTCCTGTGAGTAAAATTTCTCCGGAGTATTCCCCCCGAAATCCGCAGCGGTCAATCGCCAGTCCCGGCATCGGCCAGCCGTCCAAATCAATCAATTCCCCGTGCCCGCTTCTGCCGGGCAATCCAGTCCTGGTCTGCTGGAGAAAGGTTCCTTTCCTTCGTCCGGGCGCGGGTCCCATCCGGCTCGACGATGACCAGTTCGCCGTCCTTGTAGGACACCAGCTTGGCAAAAATCTTCCGTCCGCGAGGGTCCTTCCACGTCCGGTAGCCTTTTTTCTCCATCTTGGCCTTCCATGCCTCGTGCTTTTTGGAAGCAACGTCAGCGGCTTGCCGGAGTTGTCCCCACTTAAAATTCGCCTGCCCGCGGACGTAGCCCTTCTCCCTCATGATCACCTCTTCTGCTGGCGTCAGTACCACCAGCATCGGGTTACCCAGCACCTTATAGCGCTTCTTCAGTTCCTTCACGTAGTCCTTCTTCCGTGCGACCTCGTCCCCATCATCGCCACTGACCCGACTATCCACCTGCAGCCGGATAAAGGTGTCGTTCGCCCACGCATCGAACTCGCCATCATTGAAGAGTTCCTGATTCAGCATTTTGCAATTCACGCTGTTCTGGGAATCGGTGAACCAGATCAGCACCGGCTTGTCTTCGCGACGTGCTCTTTTGAAGACATTCGTGTAGCTCTTGCTCCAAGGACCCTCCTGGGGAGTTTCAGAGAGCAGCGTATCCAGCTCCGTCGGCAAGCTATCAGGATCTTCCGCATCAGGGTCGGTGTAAACGATCTCGTTCGGATCCAGCACCACACCCGGGTTGCTTTTCATCTCATCCGATATTCCACCCGGAGCGAGCGGTGTGCCTCCTTGACTTCCTCCACGACGAAGCACCGAAGGAACACCCGTCGGACCAAAGGGGCTCGGCTCCGCCTCGAATGGATCCTCTGAAGTTCCGCAGGATGCAAGCATCAGGACGGGAGCCAGCCACGAAAAACGACGAAACATGCCGTGAGGCTAGCGCCCTCCCCTCATCGATGCAATCCGGACCCGTTTTCCTTGCGAGTTAAGGATTCGCGGGCAAACTCACGCCGCCTTGATCCCGGATTCGCAATGAACACACGTCTTTTTTCCATCATCACCCTGCTATTCGCAGTCCTTTCGCCATCGCTGTTAGCCGCAGGCGGTGAGCATGCGGCTGAGGTCCCCAAGTTCGTCGAGCAAATGGATCAATTCCCCGCAAAGGAAGCAGCCGCCGGAACTGCGGGTATCATGGAGAAGATCAAATTCCGAGCCTCCGAGGCCCCCTTCCTTGCTGTCGCGACGGTCATTTTCCTCTGCGCCATCATCCACACCTTCTTCGCCGTCCCGCTCACCAAGATGGCTCACCATGTGCAGCATGAACACGACGCCAGGATCCGCCGCGCCATGGAACGCGAGGGACTCCCCGCTCACGCTTCAGACATGGTTAGTTTCAAGGCCACCATGCTTCACTTCCTCGGAGAAGTGGAAGCCATCTTCGGCATCTGGGTCATCGCCCTCCTCGGTGCCATGTTCTATTTCTACGATGTCGGCACCGTGGAAACCTACATGACGAGCGTGAACTTCACCGAACCGGTGTTCGTCGTGATCATCATGGCACTGGCCTCCACTCGCCCGGTCCTCAACTTCGCCGAAGACTGCCTGAGCTTCTTCGCCCGTTTCGGAAAGCAGACCCCATCCGCATGGTGGCTCTCGATTCTCATCATCGCCCCGATCCTCGGTTCCTTCATCACCGAGCCCGGTGCTATGACCATCGCCGCAATGCTTCTCGCCAAGAAGTTCTACCGCCTCAAACCTTCTCCAAAATTCGCCTACGCCACGCTTGGTCTGCTCTTCGTCAACATCTCGGTGGGCGGCGTTCTGACCAACTTCGCGGCACCCCCAGTCTTCATGGTGGCTGCTCCTGACAAGTGGGATCTGACCACCAAAGAAATGTTCCTTCACTTCGGCGAAAAGGCGATCCTCGCGATCCTCGCTTCCACGGGGCTCTACTTCATGATTTTCCGCAAGGAACTCAAAGCGATGGGCAAGCAACTCGCCGATACGGATGGAGACGGACAAGGCGATCTGATTGAGGGGCACGGCCCCGTGCCCTTCTGGATTACCTTCGTCCACCTCGCCTTCATGGGTTTTACCGTCTACTTTGCCCACTACCCACAGATCTTTGTGCTGGGTTTCCTCTTCTTCCTCGCGTTCAGGACAGCAACTGCTCACCACCAGCATCCGGTTAACCTCAAGGGGCCGGTTCTTGTCGGTTTCTTCCTTGCCGGGCTCGTGATTCACGGTGGTCTTCAGGGCTGGTGGCTCGCACCGATTATCAGCTCGCTCAACGAGCTTCCACTCTTCCTCGGCTCGATCCTCCTCACCTCCTTCAATGACAATGCCGCCATCACCTTCCTTGCCAGCCAAGTCGATGGCCTGCCAGCATCCTTGAAATACGCGGTCATCGCAGGTGCCGTAACCGGCGGCGGCCTCACCGTCATCGCCAACGCTCCAAACCCCGCAGGACAAGCGCTTCTCGGCAAGTTCTTCGGAGATGGCGTGTCGCCCGGAAAACTCGCGGCAGGTGCCATCATTCCCACCATCATCGTCGCCTGCTGCATGCACTTTTTCCCGGACAACGGCATCGACGAAATGTTCGCCAAGGGCCCGCTGCCCGATCAGATTGAAACCACCAACGAACACGCCGTCCCGGCAACAAGCCACGAAGGAGCAACAACAGAATAACGATCATGTTTACTGGCCTCGTTGAAACCACAGGCCGCGTCCTCGAACTCGAGGCACGCGGCGATCAAGCCCGCCTGACACTCGACATCCCCTTCGCCAGCGAGCTCCAGCTCGGCGAGTCCGTCGCCAACAACGGCTGCTGCCTCACCGTCGTCGCGCGGTCGGAAACCAGCGCTTCTTTCGATGTCCTCACCCAGACTCTCAAGGTCACCTCCCTCGGGGATCTGCTTCCCGGACACAAAGTCAACCTCGAGCGCGCCCTCCGTGCTGGCGATCGACTTGGAGGACACTTCGTGCAGGGACACATCGATGACACCGGCGTCATCGAGACCCTCGATCCCTACGGTCAGGATCACTTGTTAGAGGTCCGACTTCCCGAAGCCCTTGCCGGACTCTGCATCGACAAAGGTTCGCTCGCGATCGATGGCATTTCCCTCACCATCGCGGAAATGGAAGGAACCCTCGCCCGCTTCTGGATCATCCCCCACACCATGGAAAAGACCAACCTTTCCACCCGTGCCGCAGGTCAACGGGTCAATCTTGAAGCCGACGTCCTCGCCAAGCACGTCGCCAAGCTCATGCAGCGCTGACTCAGCGCTGACTCAGCGCGGAGCCAGTAACGAGAACGGCCAGCCCGGCACATTCCTAAGCACCGTGAATCCGATCATCAGGATCAGCGCCCCCCACACCCAGCGATCGTCGAAGGGAAACCTTCGCCAGCGCTGCTGAGGGAAAGCCGCCTCCCAGCTCGTCCGCAGCACCAGCAGCGCCACCCAGAGCACGAAAGCCGTCCCCAGAAGATTCATCCGCAGCGCGCCCATCAAATCCCCATGCGCAAGGGCCTGAAAAGCACGCGTCCCCCCACAGCCCGGGCAGTGCAACCCGGTCCACTCGTGGATCAAGCACGGCGGCACCAAGCCCGACTCCAGAAAGCCCGCCCACGCCACGATCAGTCCGATCGTCGTTAGGACGGGAAACAGTGACACAAGAAGAATTCGCCGGAACATGGCTACTTAATCTCCCTTGCAATCGCGAAGCTGAAGATCAGCACGAAGATCGCGGTGACGAGAATCGTAAGATAGCCCGTCACAATTCCCGTAATGGCAAAGCCACGCCCTGTCTGAAAAACGTTTTGTTTCATCTGCGTGAGCGAAAGATGGCCACAAATCACCGCGGGGATCGCCGTAAGAATTCCAAAAGCACAGCCTAACATCACCGGTAGCGAGATCAGCCCAAGCACCATGCTTGCGATCGCCAGCCCGTTGGTCGGAGGACTTACCGTATAGGCGGGAATCGGCGTGCCCATCGGTGAGGCGATCTGTGTCGCCCATTCCGGCTGACTACTGAGAGGCTGCCAGGCATCCATTCCATCCCGCCAAACCAAAGTCGACGAGTGCACCATCCCGGAAGCCAGCATCGCCCGCATTTCCTCATCATCCACCGGCCCCTGCTGCGCGCCATTGATCGAATAGTACCACTTCGCCATCGCCACCCCATCTAGAGTCATTCCCCTCTTCCCTCAATCCCATATTTCCCCATCGCCCGCCCGGGCGGTCTCGGGCCAAATACGGGAACATCGTCAAGCTTGGCGACATTGGTGCCTTGGCGCATCAAATCCCTCACCCCTCGCTCACCACCAAGAAGGATCCACAAGCCGGTCATTTGCCACCTCCCGTTTTCCAACCCACCATCAGCAGCACCGCCATTCCCAGCCCGAGCCCTCCGCAAAAAATCCCCCAGAACCACGACTGCACGAACTCAGGAATATCGACATTCATCCCCAGTAGAGCTCCAATCCCGACCAGCGGCAGGAAAAACCCGGCCATCAGGTTCAGACGAAACGCAATCGTGTTCAGTCGCTCCGCCGCCTCCTGCTGATCCTCGGCATTCTCCGCCTGCTGGAATTCCAAAACCAGCTTGGCATCGTGAAAAAGCAGCTCCGCCGCCCGCTCCAACTCCCGCGCCCGATCCCTCAGAGCCATCAACTCCCGGTTGTCATCATCGTGACCATAGGCCTGATCCAGCGCCCCCAGCAGGTTCCTTGTCGACCTTGCCAGCGGAGCCGCATGACGAGCCACCTTGAAAACCTCCGCCGCCCCATCCGGCTCATCGATCACCGCCTCATACTCATCGATCTGCGCCTGGTAGCGGTCTAACAGTCGCGAAAGCCCGCCAAGACCTTTCGTGGAATCGTGTCCAAACCAGCCTCCCCTCAGCGTCCGCCAAAAGACCAACGGCTCACGCTCAGGAACCCCCGGTTGTGGAACCTCATGGACGATCAGCAAAAGCTCGTCATGGCCGATCAAGCACCGCTGATTGCCAGACCTTGCGCTAATCTGATCCAGCAGCTCAGGCTCAAGATCAAATCCCTTTGGCAAAAACCCAATATCTAGCCTGGCACTCACAGCCCCCACTCAAGCCAATCCCCCCACCTCCGCAAAGCCGGAACTTCTCCCTTCCCCTCCCTCGGCCACTTTGCCGATCTAAACCTCGATGACCACGAACCCGCTTCCCCCATTGCCGACGAACGACTGCTAGGCATCCACGAGGCACTCGCCGAGCTCGAAAAGGAGAACGACCTCCACGCCCGCATCGTCAAACTGAGATACTTCACCGGCATGAACCATCAGGAAATCGCCTCGCTGCTCGGCGTCCACGAAAAGACGATCCAGCGCTATTGGCAGGTCGCCAAAGTCTGGCTCTACCCAGAAGTGTTCGGCATGATGGCTGCTGAAAATGCGGTGAAGTCGTGAAAAAGCCCGCGATTATATGGAGGGAGGACACGACACGCGGTTTTGACACAGTGGCTCCGGGCGGCGGCGTGGCATCAGGACACGCGTCGCC
>CAZVMS010000260.1:0-4067 GCA_964628795.1 uncultured Haloferula sp.
GTCAGGGTGCTGGGCCATTTTTCCCAGTGAAAGGCGCTGCGCACCTCCCGCAAGCCCTCGGCACCCTCTGCAGACCGCCCGCTTCAACTAAAAATTCGAAAATCACCCTGCCCGAATGGCTTTTCGAATAGGGTCTTGCTATTTCGAATTTAGGAAGTAAGTCCGTCGGGGACTACCTTTTTGTAGAAAATTGTCCAACTTCAATGTTTGATGTCAATGGAGAGGGTTTCCTGGAATCGTTAGGCGACGCAATCAGGCGAGCACTCAAGGAGAAGTCTAAGAGGCCAAAAACTCCGGCTTCGGTCGCGATCGATGTGATGTTGCCAGAGCCCGATGACTATTACGTCACGCCATATTGGCGTCTCAAAAAGAGCGAGGATAAGATTACGATAGAAAACGGGAAGGTTTGTGGATGCACCCGAGTTTGTACTTGGATCATGACAAATGGGGGCTTCCTGACGGATTTACCTGCACCACATGCTGATAATCCAGGAACAGAAAGAACTGGTAAAAAGAGCTGCGACAGTTTGTGTCCGAGTCAGCCTTGGTTCTAAGTGCTCTGTCGAAAACGTTGGGTATATTTGATGAAGCTTCCTTATAAAGTTGCATTAGGAGCTATCTCCTTGCTTACGCTGCTCGCAGTGATCGTCTTGGATTGGCGGACGGCAGAACGATCCTTGATCTACGGCGGAGTCGCGATGGAGCCTACTATTCCTGCCGGATCCACAGTGATCTTTGGTCTCGAAAATCCTGACGATCTCAAAAGAGGTGAGATTGCTGCCTTTTATCCAGACTCTAGTCGGCATCTAATTTTCTTTGCACGAGTCGTTGGATTCCCAGGAGATACTATCCGTGTCAACGGCGGTGGCTCACTAATCATTAATGAAACGCTCTACAGTCTTGATAGTTTGGAGGATATTGCCAGCTATCCAAATGCTGAAATTCTGGAGTCCAAGAGTCTTATGTTTAGAGGGGACGAAGTTTTCGAAATCGGGGAAGATGAAATGTTCTTGGTTTGTGATAACTGGAAAAGGGCGGTCGACAGCAGAACGCTTGGCGCTGTTCCGAAAAAACAAATTATAGGCAAGATTCTGGAAGTAGTGGAACCAGCAGGATCTAGCAAAAAAGGCGTCAAGTAAGAATGGTGCGTGATTAAGCCAGTTTTCGACCGCGAATCCCTTGCTGTATCGGAGATTGGGTTAATCCTGTGGCAGTTTCCAAGCTGTTACGCGCCAAATTGATATCATACTGGTTTCCCGAATTGTGACTGTACGGATTTTGGTCTGATTTCCATGCTGTCATCGACTTTTGTTCCCATTGGCATCGTACGATTTTTGACGGAGTACGATGTGCCGGTGAATGTGGGATTGGGGGAGCTGCGGGCTATGACGGTAGGGTTTTCGGGAGGCATGACCGGTAGCTCTTGATGAGTTTCCATGACGATGAAGGGCGTGTCCGATTTGATACGGACACGCCCTTTGTTTTGTGGTTACGACATCATCAGTCGCTTACCGGTTTCGGTTATCCCTCGGCAGGTTGCTCCCCAGCATTGCCTGCGTCCGTTTGGCCGAAATTCTACGATCTGGGAGGGAGATTTCCGGGTGGTATGAGGATGGGTTCGGTGGGTTCGCCGGTGTGGTTGTGACGCCAGTGGGGTTGGAGGAGGACGGCGTTTACCTGCTTTAAGTCGATGGTCTTGGTGCGGTCTCGCACGGCTTCGATGAGGGAGCCGATACAGAGGTTCTTGACGGCTCTCAGGGTGCCTTCGGCGCTGCGGGTGATGAGGTTGGTGGCCTCTTCGGTAAAGGTGCTGTGCGGGAGGCCGACGCGGTCGAGCTGGCTGTGAATGAATTCGGTGAGATGGGCGGCGGTGAGGGCTTCGAGTTTGGCGGAGTAGGTGACGCGGGATTTGATGTCGTGGTTGATGCGGAGCTGGAGGGTGTTGTTAGAAGTCGTTTTGGCCGAGGTTTGGTTTGCGGTCGTTGGCGACGGCATCGAGGGGGATGGCGGTGCCGAGGCGTTCGCTCTGGAAGTAGGCGACGGGCTGGGTGCCGTCGCCGGTGAAGCGGCTGTAGCGCAGCGTGATGGTTTTGCCACGCAGGTCGCGCGGGGCTTCGTAGCGGATGTTTTCGAACTGGAATGTGTTGTCGGTGCGGACTTTGCGGGTGGTTTCGAGGAAGAAGAGTTCTTGGTTGAATTCGCATTGTTGGAGGTGGCGAATGCGTCCGAGATCGAGGCCGAAGCGGTCGAGGGGTTTCATGCCGTGGGTGCTGTGCTCACGGAGGTGATAGGTGTCTTCGATCCAGCGGGTGAACTCGTTGTTGAGTTCTTCGAGGGAGGAGATGTGGGAGAGGTCGCGGCAGAGGAACTGGTCACGCACGGTGCGGAAGAAGCGTTCGATTTTGCCTTTGGCGGCTCCATCGCGCACGGGGGTGTGGAGGAGGATGGTGCCGAGGCGGGTGCAGATCTGGCCGAACTCCTTGGAGGCGTAGTTTGATCCGTTGTCGGCGTAGATGGCTTTGGGGACGCCGCGTTTGTAGAGGGCGTTCTGGAGGCAGCTGATGAGGTTTTCGGTGTTGTCGGCTTCGTAGAAGGCGGCGTGGGTGATGACGCGTGAGGCGTCGTCGATGAAGGCGATGAGGAAGACCTAGGTGGCCTTTTTTTGCCTGCTGAAGTGGAGGTAGGGGCCGTGGAGGGTGTCGGTCTGCCAGAGGTCGTTGGCGTGGGCTTTGGCGAAGGCGAGCCGACGTTTGGGGCTGTCGCCGGTGTCGGGTTTAAGGAGTTCGTATTTATCGACGATGCGCCGGAAGGTGTTGGGGGCGATCTGGCTTCGGATGAGAAGGCCTCCTTCGATGCAGGCACGGTAGAGGGCCTGGATGTTGAGGGGCCGGCCGGAGTTGGGGCCGGTGCGGAAGGACGGCAGGGTCTTCTCGATGGCGGCGAGGAGGTCTTCGGGGGCGACCTTGCGGGTGGTGCCTTTGTCGGAGCGGACAGGGGCGTGGGTGATGCCGTGCTTTCGGTAGTAATACCACCAGGTCTGGATGGTTCTCCAGGTGAAGTGCCTTGCTTGACCGTCCTCGTCGATGAAGGTCATCTGGCTAACGGCTTGGTATCGCGCGTGAAGGCTGTCGCCGGGAGCATGTTCGAGGGCTCCGAGGACGCGCATTTTGAGGTAGTTGGAAACACGTTTCATCAGTGGACGGGAAACGTGGCAGACGGGGTTCGAACGGTGGAATGCTCGGATCGTGTTGCCGGGTGTTTCAGTTGGTGGTGGGCGGAGGCGGCCCGATGTCAAAGTGGCAATGGCGGTTGCTTGGGCGGTGTCCGCAGACGATCGTTGTGCCCGGAAATCGATCTAGTTGGGTAGGAAATGCTGCTG
This sequence comes from uncultured Haloferula sp., assembly GCA_964628795.1. Lineage (GTDB taxonomy): Bacteria > Verrucomicrobiota > Verrucomicrobiia > Verrucomicrobiales > Akkermansiaceae > Haloferula. The sequence goes on from CAZVMS010000260.1 coordinate 3,380, forward strand.
GTGCTGATGCTGGAACGCAGTGATCGGGCAGGACCGCTGAGCGTAGGCCTGGGTGAGGTGGAGAAAGGTGCGCTGGCAGGCCGAGGTGTGTTCCTCGTTAGGAGGAGATCGGGTGCGCGAGAGATGCGTCCTCAGGTGGGCGAGGTTGCGTCGCCAGCGGGCGAGCCAGCGGTAGGCGGTGGTAATGGAAAAATCGAAGGCTCCGGCATGCCAGACACGGTGGAGTGACTGCCCTCGGATGACCCCGCCGATCAGGGTAAGAAGTTGCTCGGACGCGATGCTGGAACCGGCGATGAGATGGATCCAGAGCATCGAGAAGGTCCGGCCGCAGCCCTTGTGGCTGCGGCGGTTCGAGCAAAAAAACGGATGCGCCTCACTTCGCGCTGGTGGCTGTGGGCACGGTAGCCGCTGGAGTAGCCATGGCGCTTGATGGTTTCAGGCTGATGGCAATGGGGGCACGGGCGCTGCCGGACCTCCACGCAGAGGCTCAGGAGCTTGTGGTCGTCGAGGCGGAGCAAGTGGGTGAATTTCAGGCGCACCTCGGCAGGATAAGGGGCGTGGCAAGTCGGACTCCGGATTCGATGGTCTTGTGACAACCAAGCGATCTCAATAGCACCAAGCCATGGGCGTTCCACGGGCACTTAGCGGGTGGATGGAGGGGTGTTCAACACTTGTCTCAATAGAGCGG
>CAZVMS010000261.1:0-1956 GCA_964628795.1 uncultured Haloferula sp.
AACCTGCCAAGTCATTCCTGTGCGCGTTTGATGATTCATGCATCAAAAAAATACTCAAATTATTGAATTGATAAAACAGGGAGAATTCAGGCGAGATCCACTATGCGGCAAATAACGGCGGGTTTTGGGTGGCGTTTACAACGGCGTATGAACATTTCGACGTTACCTGTCTTGATGCCGTTACAAGGTGTAGAAACCTCATGAAGAGGCCGCCCGATCGTGAAGGCGTCTCTAATGTTTGAACTCACCCAATAAACCACTTGGGCTTCCAGGAATTTTTTTAAATTCATCCTGGGAGGTCTCGAAGAACCAACCGCAGTGAGGCTTCTCAATGGCCTGGCGAGTATAGGCGGCCATCTCCACATCTCCGCCTTTGAAATCCACAAGTCTAATAAAACTCCCCTTGGCTCCAAGTACATGTGTGTTTTGAAAAGTGAAGGAGCAGATCTGAACCGTCGCCCCCTTGAACCCGGAAAGAGGAAGATCAACGAGGCTTGTTAACGTTCGTTGCGATGACATAAGGTCGCGGAGTTTTTGATGTGACGAAATATACATCCAAACATTGGGACTCATAATCCCGATTCTGGCATACTGTAAGCCGAGAGCAGAGCATCGGACTATGAAGGCGGAGAAAAGGTCCGACTTTGCATCAGGGAAATGATCGTTGGTAAATTTCTTCACCAAAGTGTTCATCCCGCCGCTCCCCATATACGGAGGGTTCGCCACCACCGCGTCGTACTGGGCCGCCAGCAGCTCGGACTGCTGCACAAGAGGCCCCAACCGCTTGAGCGCCTCAGACACAAACAGGTCCTGGCTGGTCGCTTCACTCAGTTGCTTCAGCGCTGGCAGCTTCTCCGCCAGCCCCTCCGGCACCTGAATCAACGACCCAAACGTGGTCGCGTGCTCGAACAGCCGCTTCAGCTCCGTGAGGTCGCCCGGCTGCGGCCCACAGTCTGGATTCCCGCCTTCGCGGGAATGACGGAGAAGGGGTGCGAGCGTTTCCGCATCGAAGTCGGTGCTGTCCACCAGCGCCATCACATTGAGCTGCACCCCCCGCTCAAACAGCCGCCGGTCATCCGCTCGCCCCTTCATCATCAGCGCAAAGCCTGTCATCTGCGCTGCCCGTTCATCGATGTCGAGACCGAAGAGGTTTTTCTCGAGGATCAGCTGCGGGACGTCTCGTTGCCGATAGCCGCGCTCCAGGTAGATCGCCTTAAACAACTCATAGGCCTCCACCAGGATGTGCCCGGAGCCGCAGGCCGGGTCGATGAGGGTCAGTCCTTCGGGGTCGAGGGTGGTTGGTGTGATCGCGGCTAAAGCCGCTCCTACCTCATCAGTGTGCTCGGCGGGCTCGATGTAGTATTCCATCTGCCCTTTCAGCGGCGAGTCGGGATAGGTCGCCAGCCACTGCGCGCCAAGAGAGTTCTGCACCATGTACTTGACGATCCAGTTGGGTGTAAAGAGCTGGGTCGCCGCCGGAATGTCTTCCGACTTCACGACCTTGCCGATGACCTGATCTTTTTTCTCACTGATGTAAAACTGGTAGAGCCAGCCGATGATCTCGATATTTTGCCACAGCTCTTCGGGAATACTGGTGATCAACTGGCGGATCAGAGAATCGGTGCGGGTCAGGTTGCCGGGCAGCAGCAGGCGGGTTTCACTGTCGATGGCATCAAACAAAAACGGCATCGCCTGGTGCAGGTGGTCACATTGGGCCAGCAGAATTTCGCGGTAGATCTGCTCGTCTTGGTCTGCGGCCAGTTTCCAGGCAATCACCTGTTGACGATCCAAACCAAGGTCGGTGGCGGCGTCTTCGGCATGGTCAAGAATTTCAAAGCGGTTGGCGTGCTCCGGATGAGATAATACCCGATAGCCGTGATCGAGGTAGCCGTGCAGTTCCATGTAACGGATGGCGCAGATACGATTAAACTAGTACCCTGTAACGCATAGGATTTC
>CAZVMS010000262.1:0-13483 GCA_964628795.1 uncultured Haloferula sp.
AGCGTCCTTCCCGGCGTCACCGACCCGGAGGTCATCGCCACGCTCACGCCCGCGCGCATCGCTGCCGCCCGCAGGAAATCAACCGGCCGCGACCGCGCCGCCTGAGTGCTGTCAAGGTGGCCGCGTTTACCCCGCTTACGATCGATCGTTTGGTGCATCACTCGATCATGCTGGAGTTTGATGGGGTGAGCCAGCGTGTGAAGAAGGCTGGAGAAAGCGCGCGGAAACCGATCGGCAGTTAGCCCCCGGTCCGGCGCCCGCAGCCGTGTTGGTTCCGGTCGTTGCCCTGGCCCGGCTACGCTGGTCCCGGGCACTCCCTCCACCAACACGGCTGCGGTTTGGCGTCGTCCTTGTTTACCCGGTGGAGCCCGATTCCAGAGCCCGCCGCGTGGGTAATTTTAATTGTCGCTGGACAGGAGGTGACGGGCCATGGGCGGAAACGCGTGGATTGGTCGCGTAAAAGGCTTCGGCTCACGCGATCATTTTCGTGAGGAAGTCGACGATGATCTACGGGTATGTGCTCCAGTCTGAGGCTGATTTGAGTCTATACATTGGCATCAACTTCGATTTTGAACCGTTCGGCCACCTGCGACGCGGCGGTTTTCCACCACACTCCAGTCGCGGCCGATGTTGTCCGTCTTTGAATCGTTTGTTGGCGCGTAGAAACATCGACTGGCGTGGAAAATCACTCGGTCAGGTCGGGCCCGGCCATGGGGAGGGTTCTCTGCCGCAGCTGTTTTTCGAGGCCCGATGTCGTCAACTCAAGGGTTTCAGTGCCTCAGACGAGACCTTTACGAAGCGCCTTTGAGACCGCTTCCGTTTGGGTGCGCACGTGGAGTTTCCGGTAGACGCTACGCAAGTGCATGTCGACGGTGTGCTGGGAGATGTCGAGTTGGTCGGCGATTTCCTTTTTGATGAAGCCTTTGACCATGGCGCGGAGGACTTCCTCTTCGCGAGCGGTAAGGGGCTCGGTTTCCTCGACGGGTCCAAGTTTTGAGAAGCCTTCGAGAATCATCTTGGCGACTTCGCTGCTGAGAGCGGCGGTTCCGTTGATCACGTTGCGAATGCCGTCGATGATGTCGTCGGGCTCGGATGTTTTGAGCAGGTAACCGGATGCACCATTACAGATGGCGCGGTAGACACGCTCGCGATCATCGAACGACGTGAGCACAATGATCTTCTGATCAGGGAGCAGGGCCTTGACTTCGCGCAGCATCTGGAGCCCGTCTTTGCCGGGGAGACCAAGGTCGAAGAGCATGACATCGGGAAGGATCTTGGCCGAGTAGGCGAGCTCTGAGAGGAGCTCGTCTGGATGGGAGAAAGCCTTCTCTACTCCCATGTCATCCTCGCTGTCGATCAAGCGGCAGAGCTGCTTGGCGAACTGGGCGTGGTCTTCAAGAATCCAGATCTTAGTTTGGGTATTGGTCTCGGTTTCGCTCATGCTGCTTCTTTGTTTGCCATAAGAGTGGCTCGTTTTATGGCAAGACGCAAGACTGTCCCCTGGCCAGGCTCAGATTCGACCTGGAGGAGACCGTCGAGCACTTCGGCCCGGGCGGTCAGTTTGCGGCCAATGACGGGCTTGTTTTCCGCGTCGCGGTTGAGGCCCACGCCGTTATCGCGGACTTCCATGACCAAACGGTCCTGGGAGTCGAAGATTCGTACATCCACCTCGGTGGCCTGGGAGTGTTTGAGTATATTGTGGAGGGCTTCTTTGTAGAAAAGGAACAGGTGGCGTTTCGCGTCCATGGTCATCTTTGCTGCAGTGCGATTGGAGCGGCAAACGACGTTGTATTGGACATCCCTGAGGAGGCGAGAGGCGGTATCTTGCATCCTCTGGACAAAATCACCGATGGAGTCTTTTCTTTGTTCGAGTAGCCAGACGATATCACGCATGGCGAGCGAGCTTTCTCGGGCAATGACCTCCATTTCATCGAGGTCTTGCGCGATGACATCCGGACCGTGCAGTCGTTGGAGGTCGCGTTTAGCGGCCCTTGCGATGAGTGATATGCTGCCCAAGTTGCTGCCGATATCGTCATGGAGGTCGGAAGCGATCCGCTTACGTAGCGAGTCGATTTGGTTCCGGGAGACGAGTCGCCGACGTTCGACGATGGCGACAGGGATGAGGAAGGTCAGTCCGATCGCGATGGATGCGCCCCAGGTGGCGTTGAGTTCACTCTCGCTCGCCATCGAAGTCCGGACGGGGATGAGGCTCATTTGTTCGCTTTCGATTGCTGCGCGCTCGTTGAGCTGTCTCAGCCACTGATCGATTGGGAAGATCTGAAGACCATTTGATCGTCCGTCTGTCAGTTCAGGCGAGTCAGTCCTTTCGGTGCCATTGGCGCGGATGATGACCGGGCGGTCTGTGGCAAGATTCCGGCCTTGAGACCAGATTTCGATTTCGGAGAGGGCTTGAATCTGGCGAGGTCCGAGGGGGAAGGCACTTTCTGAATGGAGGATCAGGTAGCGTCCAATCTGCCCGTGGAAAGCTTGCATTTGAGGGCTGCTCGCTTCTCCACCGCTGAGAGTAGCATGGGCGCGATCCGGATTGAAATGGGGCTCATCACTGATCGAGATTGACATTTTTTCCGGGACGACACCCGGCCCGCCGAGTTCAGGGAGAAGGTAGGGAAACACGATGACGCGATCGATGGCTTCACTTTGTCCAAGGTCGATCACCCATTCGACTTGCTGGTCATTGGCGGGGACCTCGAGATAAAATCCTCTGGAATTCATCCATGCGCCCCCTTCCCACGGGCCCAATGGGGTTCGTCCGTCGTTGATACATTCCGGGCTCCATTCATTCGAGCCATTCATTGAGTGCGTTGCTGTGACCGTTGCTCCGAATGAAACCGGTTCTCCACCTGAAATGACGATCATCTCCGAGAGGGCTGCGATGTGATGAAGACCGTGACGGTGACCTTGTTGCAAGGAGAGTCTGACGTAGCGAGCGTCGACATCGCGGGCGTAGATGCGAAGAGGGAAACCGCTATCACCATTGGCGGCCATTTCGCGCTGCTCGAAGACGAGTTCGGAGTCTTCGAACTCTGGGGTGCGTGAAGTCTCCAGCTTGAATCGGAATGGGAAGAGACGGCTGTTGAAGCTGAGCTGCTCCTGGGCAGGGATGAGGTAAATGTCACTCAATGGGTAGACTCCTCCCAAATCGAGGGTGATGGAGGGAGCCGTGACGTCAGCTTCGATCCAACCCGCACGCCAGCCGAGAGCCTCTTTCAGAGGGCGAGGCGAATAGGCGGAGAGACCGCGAAGGCGGCTCTGGAGCCAATCGATTCGGTCTTCGACTTGGACGAGTTCAGGATTGAAGAGCCGTGCGACACGGCCGATCGGGTTGCTCGACTGAGCTGATTCTGCGGCTGGGGCCGATTCCGCGAGGAAAACGGGCAGAGTCAAATTCAGGGCGAGCAGCATTACCCTGGGACGGGATAGAGCGCTCATAGGTGGTTGGGGACAGCACAGAGGTTCTTAACATCCTCAAGCATTCAGGCGAGCATTTTTATTTGAACGGATTGATTGTTCAGATGTCACCAATCCTCTGGGTGGGGCTCAGATGTTCGTAAATCTTCTTATTTTTAAGGGATTTCCGCAAGCTTGGCACTTTTTTGATTCCCGATAATCCTTAGGGGAAATGATTTTTTTTTGCATGATCACCGGTATTCCACGGGCTCCGCATGCAACTGGCGCTCAATCTTGCCGATCTCCTTGTCGATGACTTTCGATGTTATTGGGCGACTGGGCTCAATCTGATCATGATTCAGTTCGCATTCATGGTGATCGGTTTGTCCCCGGCCAAGGCGCGGTGAATGTTCTGGTGCTGGCACCCGGCCATCAGGCACCTCCCGGGTAGGCAGGCAGACGAGGTGGTGGATGAGCCTCCGGACACCGACGGCGAGTGGTTTGGCTACCTCATTTTCGTAAAGGGCAAGACCATCACAGACCCGGCGGTGTGCGCCACTTAGAATGGGATGTCGTCGCCGTCGTCGGGTTCGTTGTCGAATTGTTCGTCGAATGATGAGCTGGCGGCAGGGGCTTGCTGGTCTGGGCCTGCACCACCTTCGCTTTTGCTGAGTTTCCAAGCGACGAGGTTGACGTAGAAGCGCTCTTTGTATTCGTTGCCGCGGATGTCGAAAGTGACGGAGATTTCATCGCCGATGGAAAGACCATCGAGGATGGCGGTCTTGTCCTTGACGCACTCGAATTTGATCATCTGAGGGTAGTTTCCGTCCTTCACTTCAATGACGAATTCACGTTTGGTGAAGCCACTGGCGAAAGTTTGGAGATCCATGAGATGCTTGAGCGTGCCGGTGAGTTCGAAGTTGTTGGCCATGGTTTGTTGTCGATGTTGTTAGTTTGAGCGATAGCGGCGGACTTCGAATGCTTCGTGAGCTTCGAGGACTTCGGCGGGGCCGAAGAGATGCTCGTATTCGGGGAAGCGGGTGTCGCCGGGGTAGGATTGAAAGATATGGGAGACGAGAAGTTCGTCGAGCTGGGAGAGGAAGGATTGGTAGATTTCGGAGCCACCGATGATGAAGACTTCGCCTTCAATTCCAAGTTTGACGATGGCTTCGGGGCTGTGGATGACTTCGACGCCCTCCGCGGACCATGCGCTGTCGCGGGTGATGACGATGTTGCGTCGCTTGGGTAGCGGTCGGCCGATGGACTCGTACGTTTTCCGCCCCATGAGGACCGGGTGGCCGCTGGTAGTGCGTTTGAAGAAGGCGAGGTCCGCGGGCAGATGCCAGGGAAGGGTGCCATCGCGACCGATGATGCGGTCGGGTGTCATGGCGACGATGGCGGTGAGTTTCATGAGGGAGAGGCTCGAAGGATCACACCGAAACGGATGCCTTGATGTGAGGGTGGGGGTCGTAGTCTTCGAGCTGGAAGTGATCGATGGCGAAAGCGTAGAGATCGGTGACGGAAGGGTCGATCTTCATTGTTGGCAGCGAGCGCGGGGTGCGGCTGAGCTGTTCTTTGGCCTGATCGATGTGGTTGTTGTAGAGGTGGAGGTCGCCAAAGGTGTGGACGAACTCGCGGGCTTCGTAGCCGCAGACTTGGGCGAGCATCTGGGTGAGCAGGGCGTAGGAGGCAATGTTGAAGGGGACGCCGAGGAAGATGTCGGCAGAGCGTTGATAGAGTTGGCAGGAGAGTCCGGGTTTTTCCGAGTCTGGTTCGTGGACGAAGAACTGGAAGAGGCAGTGGCAGGGCGGGAGGGCCATGCGGGAAATTTCGCCGGGGTTCCAGGCGATGACCAGGTGGCGGCGGGAATGCGGGTCGCCTTTTAATCCGTGAAGAAGCTCGGCGATCTGGTCGATGTGGCGGCCGTCGGGTGTGGGGAAGGAGCGCCATTGGCGGCCGTAAACGGGGCCGAGGTCGCCGTTTTCATCGGCCCATTCGTCCCAGATGCGGACTCCGTTTTCCTTGAGGTAGGCGATGTTTGTGTCGCCTTTGAGGAACCAGAGGAGCTCGTGGATGATCGAGCGGAGATGGAGTTTTTTCGTGGTCAGGCAGGGGAAGCCCTCGCGCAGGTCGTAGCGGACCTGGCGTCCGAAGACGGCGCGGGTGCCGGTGCCGGTGCGATCGGCGCGTTCTTCGCCGGTCTCGAGGACGTCACGGAGCAGATCCAAGTACTGGCGCATGGGCAGAATTGTGACTTGATGGGAGGAACGGGCAAGCCGACTTCGAAAAAAGTGAGACGATTTTTGAATTCTACGTGATTACGGGGTGGCGGAATAGGCCGAGTTGGATATCTTCCGGATGTCAGCGCGAGGTAAGCACTCCCCCCAAGCTTCTCGATCTGACCGTCTCGCTGGAATGGCAATTCCGCGAAATGAACATTCCCCCCAAACTGCAAGTCCCCGGACGCTGGTATCCCCCACCGACGTCCGGGGATTTTTGTGTTTCGGGGAGGAGTCGGCTGGGGCTTCGACGGTGGCTGCAAGCCGCCCGCTCCCCGCTGATCACTCGACGGTGACGGACTTGGCGAGATTGCGCGGTTGGTCGATTTCGCAGCCGCGGGCGCGGGCGATTTGGTAGGCGAGCAATTGAAGGGCGACGGCGGTAGGAATCGTCGCGACGAGGGGATGGCAGGCGGGGACCTCGATGATGTCATCCATGAATTCGGCGGCTTCCTTGTCGCCCTCGGTGATGACTCCAAGGATGCGGGCTCCGCGGGCGCGGCATTCCTCGATGTTACCCAGGGTCTTGTCCTTGCCGGCGATGTCATTGGCCAAGGCGATGATCGGGGTGCCTTCCTGAAGGAGGGCGATCGGGCCGTGCTTGAGTTCAGCGGCGTGGTAGCCCTCGGCATGGATGTAGGAGATTTCCTTGAGCTTGAGGGCGCCTTCGAGGGCGACGGGATAGAGATAGCCGCGACCGATGAAGAAGGCGTGTTCGTTTTCGGCGTAGCGTCCGGCGATCTCGGCGATCTTGTCGCTTTGCTTGATCGTTTGGGCGACGAGTTCGGGGATGCGTTCGATTTCGCGGGCGAGCTTGATGCCTTCATCGCGGGAGAAACGACGTCCGCGTCCGAGCTTGAGGGCCATCATGAGCATGACGGCGACCTGGCAGGTGAAGGCTTTCGTCGATGCGACGGAAATCTCCGGTCCGGCGTGGAGGTAGACGCCGCGTCCTGTTTCGCGAGCGATGGTTGAGCCGACGACGTTGCAGAGGCCCATGACGAAGGCACCTTTTTGGTTGGCTTCGCGGACGGCGGCGAGGGTGTCGGCAGTTTCGCCGGATTGGGAAATGGCGACGACGAGATCGGAGCGGCTGATGATCGGATTGCGGTAACGGAATTCGGCGGCCTGTTGGACTTCGGCGTGGATGTCGGCGAGGTCTTCGAAGGCATACTCACCGACGAGGCCGGCGTGGAGTGATGTGCCGCAGCCGAGGAAAACGACGCGCTGGATTTCCGAGAGGTCGCGGGCGGAGGTTCCCATACCGGAGAGGACCGAGGTGCCGAGGTTGAAATCGAGGCGGCCACGAATGGCGTTGGCGAGTGACTCCGGCTGCTCGTGGATTTCCTTGAGCATGAAGTGTTCGTAGCCGCCTTTTTCAGCGGCTTCCGAATCGAAGCCGAGCTCAGCGACTTCGCGAGTGACGGGAACTTGGTGGAGGTCGCGGATTTCGACGTCGTTTGCGGTGATAACGGCGATGTCGTTGTCCTCAAGGTAGATGACCTGGCGGGTGTGGGAGATGATTGCGGAGGCATCCGAAGCGACGATGGTTTCCCCATCTCCAACGCCGATGACGATCGGGCTACCGCGGCGGGCGGTGATGATTTTTTCTGGCTCTCTGGCGGAGATGACGGCGATGCCGAAAGTGCCCTCGACTTGGTGTAGTGAATCGCAAACGGCTTGGAAGAGATCGCCTTTGTCGTTTTCTCCAATGAGGTGAGAGAGGACTTCGGTGTCGGTCTCTGAATAGAATTGATGGCCTTTGCTTTCCAATCGGGCGCGGAGCGCGCGGTAGTTTTCGATGATGCCGTTGTGGACGAGGGCGATGCCGCCGGATTGGTCGAGGTGCGGGTGGGCGTTGACCTCTGTTGGCGGTCCGTGGGTGGCCCAGCGGGTGTGGGCAATGCCGGTGGAGGACGTGTGGAAACGTTCCGCTGGCCAATCGGCTCGTGCTTTTTCTTGAAGCGACGCGACTTTGCCGGGGGATTTGGCAACGATGATTTTATCACCCTCGATGATCGCGAGACCAGCGGAGTCGTAGCCGCGATATTCAAGACGTTTGAGCCCGCTAATGAGAATGGAGGAGGCGGGTGATTTTCCGATGTATCCGACGATGCCACACATGAGATTGAGAAATGGGGGATCTGTTAGGACTCGTGGAGATCGTGTTGGACGATCTCGCCCGGACGGGTCGAGGTGTTGGGGAAAAGCTTTCTTCCGGGGTAGATGGAAGTGTTGATGCCGGTATGGACGCCGTTACCGATGATGGCTCCGAGCTTGCGGCGTCCGGTGTCGACGAGGGCACCGTTGATCATGCTGCGATGGTTTTTCCCGTCGTGACGAAGGTTCGAGGTCATGGTGCCGGCACCGAGGTTGACCTTGGTGCCAAGCACGGAGTCGCCGACGTAAGAGAGATGTCCGACGTTGGTGTTCGAGCGGATGATGGAGTTCTTGATCTCGACGGATTGTCCGATGTGGCAGTTGTCGCCGATCGAGGTATTGCCGCGGAGGTAACAGTTCGGGCCGATCTTGCAGTTCTCTCCGATGATGACGTTTCCTTCGATGTAAACGCCGGGAAGGATGCGGGTTCCTTTTCCGATTTGAGCGAATCCATCGATGACGGCGAGAGGGTGGATGTCGCCCTCGATGTGCTTCTTTACCAGAGAATCGAAATCGGTGGGGAGCGCGGCGAGGTAAAGTTCATTGGCTCGGAGCAGATCCCATTCGTGGATGATGAGGAAGGATCCGGCTGCTTTGAGGGTGTTTTCTTTGGATGGGAAATCACCAGTCCACGCGAGAGGAGTTTGCCGCTCGTCGATAAGGGTTCGGTTGCCATTGGACGACAGCTCGGTGAGGTCCGCTGCGGTCAGCCATGCGTGGGGATGAAACTTGAGTCCCGCTGTGGCGAGTCGCGAGTGATGCTCCGAAAGGCTGATATTGCCGATGGGGAAGTCTTCGATGTTCTGATCCTGGAAAAGTGGCATGAGTGGGCTCTGTTAGGCTGGGACTCCGATGTCCTGTTGGACGGCATGGCGGAACTTTTCGATCCACAGGTCGACGGTGCTGGCATCGCGGTGCTCGACGAGGATGCGGATCTTGTTTTCCGTGCCGGAGTAGCGGATCAACTGGCGGCCTGAGGTGCCGAAAGATTCATCGGCTTCCGCCATGAGCTTCTGGAGACCGGGAAGTTCATCGAGCGGGGGCTTTGAGTTGATCTTGAGATTGAGGAGCTGCTGGGGGAATTCGTCCATGCAGGCGGCGAGCTCGGCGAGGCTGGCACCCTTGCGCTTCATCATGCCGAGCACTTGGAGGGCGGAAAGGATACCGTCGCCCGTGGTGGCGTGATCGGCGAAGATGAGGTGCCCGGAGTTTTCGCCACCGAAGGAGTAGCCGTGTTTGCGCAGTGCTTCGAGGACGTGGCGGTCGCCGACCTGAGTGGTGATGACTTTGATCCCCTCGCGTCCCATCGCTTGGTGGAGTCCAAGGTTGCTCATCACGGTGGCGGCGATCGTGTTGCCGCTAAGGCGATCCTGATCCTTTAGCGCGAGCGCACAGAGAGCGATGACGCGGTCACCGGAAATCGGGGTACCTGTGGCGTCGGAGAAAATGACACGGTCGGCATCGCCGTCGAAGGAGATCCCCATGTCGGCTTGATGCTTGCGGACGAGTTCGCCGGCTGTTTCGGGATAAAGGGCACCGCATTGATCATTGATATTGATGCCGTTGGGTTCGCATCCGGCTTTGATGACCGTGGCCCCGAGTTCTTCGAAAATGAGCGGTGCGATGAAGTAGGCAGCACCGTGGCCGCAATCGACGACGATCTTCAGTCCGTGGAGTGAAATGTTGTCGGCGGTCTGCTTGGCATACTCGATGTAGCGCCCGCGCGCATCGTCGATTCGTTTGGCCTTTCCGATGCTCTCGGGAGACATGCCCGGAGTCTCTGGGCAGTCGCCGACGATGTGGCTTTCGATGAGCGCTTCAAGGTCGTCGGAAAGCTTGTGGCCCGTGGGTCCGAAGATTTTCAGCCCGTTGTCCTCGTAAGGGTTATGCGAAGCGGTGAGCATGATGCCCGCGGCACATCCCATGGATTTGGTGAGGTGGGCGATGGCGGGGGTTGGTAGAGGGCCGGGAAGAAGGACGTCCATGCCCATGGAAACGAGTCCGGAGGTTAGGGCAGTTTCGAGCATGTAGCCGGAAATGCGGGTGTCCTTTCCGATGACGACGCGGTTTCGGCAAGGGTCCGCTGAGCGGAGGACCTGGGCTACAGCTTTCCCGGCGCGAAGGGCGACTTCCGGGGTGATGGGGTATTGATTGGCGCGACCGCGGATGCCGTCGGTTCCGAAAAGTTTCATGGATTAAATAGGATTCGGCGGAGCGCCGTGAACATGTCAGGAAACATTGTTCAGAAAAAAATGAACAATCAAGGGCGAATCAGGCTGTCGGTGGAGCGAATGAGAGGCGAATTGTTTGGATTTCCTCGGTTTTCTCTAGCTGGTTGTGCGCTGTAGCGGATGCGTTTGAGGCATTGTCAGACGGCCCTAAGGGTGGGAAAGTCCGCAGCATGCAGCGTGTGGCGGTGATTAATGTCGTGGGGCTCTCGAAGTCGCTTTTGGGCGATGCGATGCCTCGGCTCACGAAGTTTGCCGAGCAGGCGGGGCTTCAATCCTTTCCGCCGACATTTCCGGCGGTGACGTGCACGGCCCAGTCGTCGATGTTGACGGGGAAGGGGCCATCGGAGCACGGGATCGTGGCCAATGGCTGGTATGATCGCGAGAGTGCCGAGGTGAGATTCTGGAAGCAGAGTAACCATTTGGTGCATGGCCCCAAGGTTTGGGATGAGCTTCGAGAAAAGGTTCCGGGCTTCACCTGCGCGAAGTTGTTCTGGTGGTACAACATGTATTCGACCGCCGATTTTTCGATGACGCCGAGACCGCTTTACCCGGCCGATGGGCGAAAGGTTTTCGACATTCACACGCATCCGATGGGATGGCGAGAGGAGGTCAAGGCGGCGCTGGGTGACTTCCCGTTTCCAAGTTTTTGGGGACCGGGGGCAGGGATTGATTGTTCGAAGTGGATCGCGGATGCGGCGAAGTGGACCGACGAAAAAGAGTCGCCGACCCTCAGTCTGGTTTATCTTCCTCATCTCGATTATGGCCTCCAGAAATATGGCCCGGGCGCTCCGGAAATGGACCTGGAGCTGGCGGCGATCGATGACGTGGTGGGCGATCTGATGGACTATTATGAGTCTCGTGATGTGAAGGTGCTCGTGCTCAGCGAGTATGGGATTTCATCCGTGAGGAAGCCGGTTCACCTCAATCGGATCTTTCGTGAGGAAGGCTGGTTGACGATCAAGGATGAACTCGGGAGTGATACGCTCGATGCAGGTAGTTCCGAGGTCTTTGCGGTCGCGGATCATCAGATCGCTCACGTCTATGCACAGCGGGGTGCGACTCCGGAGCTTAGGGCGTTTTTGGAAGGCATTGATGGGGTCGCGGAAGTTCGTGAATCGATCCATGAGGAAAGGAGCGGGGACTTTGTCGTCGTGGCCGAGCCGGACGCCTGGTTTACTTACTACTATTGGCTGGAGGATGCCCGTGCGCCGGACTTTGCGAGGTGTGTGGATATCCACCGGAAGCCGGGCTATGATCCGGTGGAGTTGTTCCTTGATCCGGCCATCCGGTGCCCGAAGTGGAAGATCGGGAAGTTCCTGATGAAGAAGAGACTCGGATTCCGTGCCTTGCTTGATGTGATCCCGCTCGATGCCGGGCTTGTTAGGGGTTCACACGGACGTGATGAGGTCGAAGAAGGTGAGCAAGCGGTGATGATAGGAGCCGGAGGGAAAGTTAATCAAGCCGAGGATGTTTATGGCGAGATAATCCGGGCGGTGATGGGTTAACCCCAATGCCTTTAGGGAAAGATTTTTTAGAAAGTCATAAGAAATTTTAACTTGTACTGGGCGGACCTCGGTGAGGGGGGCAGTTCACGACGAATTCCGACGAATTCGCTCGATTTGGAGATCTTATAAAGATTTGTAACAAGCTAATCCTGTGATTGTTCCAGTGGGTTTAGCTACTGTTTGCCTGGCACCTTATACGTGCGTACGTGCGGGCGAGGACATGGGCGAGGCCGCAGAAGGAGCCACGCCAATAAGGGAACTCCGCGCTGGTGCAGCGGGCGCAGGGGGAGGCGATGAAGCCGAACATTGAAGAAGAGAAGAACGAAAATGCCGAGCGGGGGGAATGGCGAAGTATGGAATGTTTGCCGGGGAGCGGCGACTTCAGTCGCACAGTAGGCTAATGGCGGCAAACCTTCGTGGGAGAACCGGCTTGGAGGCTCGGGACACGCACTGTCCACTGGGATGGCAAATCGCTGCTCCCTTGGCTCACGCTTCGGAACTGCTGGAACCTGACGTCAGCACCCAGAAAGCACAGCCAAGCTCATTGGGCCTTTCCTATTTTATCTACCCTACCCCGGAGCGTAGATCCCGGGCCGACCAGACCGTTCCGGCCAGCTCTGCCAGCGCTCCACGGGGCTTTCTGGCTCCATTCACGCGGCGAGAACCAAATCGTTCGCGACAACCTCGGAAAACATCATCAACGAAATCTCGACCACCAATTGCTACCCCATCCGTGAAGTATCTCACTCGATGGCGGATCACTTTCGAAATCGCCAGATCACTTCCCCGGTTTTCCATCGCCGCAAGCTCGGCTTCCACTCGCTGAGGTTTCATCCCCTTGCGCTTCACCTCGCCATCAATTTTCACCTCCGCAGCTGCTCCTAACAGCAGCGCACGATACTCCTTGGCCAGACCTCCTTGGGCCCATGCCTGCGCCGTGCCTTCGTGATCGTCCCCAAGTTTGAGAGCCCGCACCAAACCACCACGGGCCCGCTTTCCACCCGCCACCGCCTCGGCATAAGCACCCCATCGATAGTCCGCCGGATCTTCGCAAATGCCAGCACGCACCGGATTCAAATCGATGTAAGCTGCGATTGTCCGAGATGCCACCCCGCTTTCCACCATCACGCTTTTGAAGCGCTGCTCCCACAGCCGCCCCGTCCGATCGTGCGCCTTGTTGAACCAGTGACTGAAGCGCTGCAAAAGCACCTTCATGAACTCGCTCAGATCGTGCATCCGGTAGGAGTAAGATTTCTTTAAAGCGAGCTCCGCCATCTTGTTGCCACGCTTCCTCAGGTCCACCAACTCTTCGGCCACCGCCGCAACGCGTCCCTTCGAATAAAGCGCCCGAAGTCGATCTAACAGCACCTCATCCGCCAAGCCCTCTTCCGGCATCGGCGGCACCTCCAGCAGGATGTGGAAGTGATTGGACATCACGCAGTAGGTGAGGATCCGGCAGCCCGTGAAATTCTCCGCCATGCGCATGAACATCCGGAATTTCTCCTTTTCCTCCGGCCCAAAGGCGAAACGCCGATCCACCACCCGGGAAATCACATGATAGACGCTCGGTTTGTCCGCCGAGTCCTTCCACGGGCTGATCCATCTCTTCTGCGCCATGACGGAGGGGAGCTTGATCGCATGAGAAACCGGCGTCAAAGGAATTCTGATAAAAGGTGTGTCCGTTCATAAGAGGGCCGCAAGGTGATGCTCGTCTGGGACAAGGCCTGCATCGACTACCATCACTGGCACAAACTCAAGCCCACCTACGGCATCTATTTCGTCACGCTCGAGAAATCCAATAGCGCCGCGGCAATCGTGGGTGTCAACGAGCTCGACCGCACGAATCCGAGCAACGACGGGATCGTGTCCGACCATCTGGTGGGCACTTCCAACGGGGTGA